>NZ_JBEDNP010000010.1:0-260810 GCF_040105315.1 Pseudonocardia tropica | reverse complement strand
CGTCCCCGGCCCACGGACCCGTCACCGCCCTGCCCCGCGCAGCCGCGACCGGGACCGTCGCCGAGAACGGCGCGGGCAGCGCGGACGGCACCGTCACCGAGATCGAGCTCGCCGTCGGCGGCATGACCTGTGCGTCCTGCGCCAACCGCATCGAGCGCAAGCTCAACAAGCTCGACGGCGTCACCGCCACCGTCAACTACGCCACCGAGAAGGCGCGGATCAGCGCCCCGGGCGGCGTCGGGCTCGACACCCTGCTCGGGACCGTCGAGGCCGCCGGCTACACCGCCACCCCGCCGAGCGCCGGGGCCGACGAGGACCCCGAGCGCGACCTGCGCGACCTGCGGAACCGGCTCATCGGTGCCGCCGTGCTGTCGGTGCCGGTCGTCGTCGTCGCGATGACGCCCGCGTGGCAGTTCGTCGGCTGGCAGTGGGTCTCGCTGCTGCTGACACTGCCGGTCTGGGGCTGGGCGGGCGCGCCGTTCCACCGCGCCGCCTGGACGAACCTCCGCCACGGCGCCGCCACGATGGACACCCTCGTCTCGATGGGGACGACGGCCGCGCTCGCCTGGTCGCTCTACGCACTGTTCCTCGGCACCGCCGGGATGCCCGGCATGGTGCACCCCTTCGAGCTGACGATCTCGCGCACCGACGGCAGCGGGAACATCTACCTGGAGGTCGTCGCCGCGGTCGTCACGTTCGTGCTGGCCGGGCGCTACGTCGAACTCCGCTCCCGGCGCCGGGCCGGTGCCGCGCTGCGCGCGCTGCTGCAGATGGGCGCGAAGGACGTGACGGTGCTCCGCGACGGCGCCGAGGTGCGCGTCGCCGTCGACGAGCTCGCCGTGGGCGAGGAGTTCGTCGTCCGTCCCGGGGAGAAGGTCGCCACCGACGGCGAGGTCGTCGACGGCCGCTCGGCGGTCGACGTCTCGATGCTGACCGGTGAGTCGGTCCCGGTCGAGGTCCGGGCCGGCGACACCGTCGTCGGCGGGTGCGTGAACTCCGGCGGGCGGCTCGTCGTGCGGGCCACCCGGGTCGGCTCGGACACCGCGCTCGCGCAGATGGCGCGGCTGGTCGAGGAGGCGCAGAACGGCAAGGCCGAGGTGCAGCGCCTCGCCGACCGGATCTCCGCGGTGTTCGTGCCCGTCGTCGCCGTGATCGCGGCCGCGACGCTGCTGGTCTGGATCCTCACCGGCGCCCTCGCCTCGACCGCGTTCACCGCGGCCGTCGCCGTGCTGATCATCGCCTGCCCGTGCGCGCTCGGGCTGGCCACGCCGACCGCGCTGCTCGTCGGCACCGGGCGCGGCGCCCAGACCGGCATCCTGATCAAGGGGCCGGAGATCCTGGAGTCCACGCGCCGGGTCGACACCGTCGTGCTCGACAAGACCGGCACCGTCACCACCGGCACCATGTCGCTGACCGGCGTGCACACCGGCGACGGGGCCGACGAGGCGACCGTGCTGCGCCTCGCCGGGGCGCTGGAGCGTGCCTCGGAGCACCCGGTCGCCGCCGCGATCGCCGGGGCGGCGGCCGAGCGGGTCGGTGACCTGCCCGCCGTCACGGACTTCACCAACCACGAGGGCCTCGGCGTGCAGGGCGTCGTCGACGGCCACGCCGTGCTCGTCGGCCGTCCGCGGCTGCTCGAGCAGTGGTCGGTCCCGCTGTCCGACGACCTCGCCGCGGTCGCCGCGGACGAGGCCGCACGGGGCCGCACGACGGTCGCCGTCGCGTGGGACGGGGCCGCCCGCGCCGTGCTCGTCGTCGCCGACACCGTGAAGCCGACCTCCGCCGAGGCGATCGCGGAGTTCCGTCGGCTGGGGCTGCGCCCGGTGCTGCTCACCGGGGACAACCGGGCCGTCGCCGAGACCGTCGCCCGTGAGGTCGGCATCGAGCCCGGCCCGGACACCGTCATCGCCGACGTGCTGCCCGCGGACAAGCTCGCCGTGGTGGCGCGGCTGCAGGAGCAGGGCCGGGTCGTCGCGATGGTCGGCGACGGCGTGAACGACGCCGCCGCGCTCGCCCGGGCCGACCTGGGCCTGGCGATGGGCACCGGCACCGACGTGGCGATCGAGGCGTCGGACATCACCCTGGTCCGGGGTGACCTGCGCGCCGCGGCCGACGCCGTCCGGCTGTCCCGGCGCACCCTGGGCACGATCCGGGGCAACCTGTTCTGGGCGTTCGCCTACAACACGGCCGCGATCCCGCTGGCCGCGTTCGGGCTGCTCAACCCGATGATCGCGGGAGCGGCGATGGCGTTCAGCTCGGTGTGCGTGGTGCTCAACAGCCTGCGGCTGCGCCGGTTCCGCCCGCTGGCGGACTGACCCGCGACGGGGCGGCCCCGCCGGCTGCAGGATCTCAACCGACAGGGCCTGGGCCGGCCGACGCCCCGGGTACGCGTACCGACATGGGGGTGAGGTACCCCGTCGGCGGCGGCCCACACGTCCCGGCGCCGGGCGGGTGCGGATCGAACGGGGAGTGACCGTGCGCGCACTGGTGATCGGCCACGACCACGTCGCCGGGCTCGGGCTGCTCGGCCCGGCCCTGGAACGACGCGGGATCCGTCCGGAGTGGACGACGGTGGTGCCCGCGGACCGGTACGACACCCCGGACGTCGACGCCGGGTTCCCCGACCCCGCCGGGGCCGGCCTGGTGGTCACCCTCGGCGCGCCGTGGCCGAGGGAGCGGATCGCGGGGTGGGCGGCCCGCGAGGTCGCCTTCCTGCGCCGGACGCACGACGCCGGTGTGCCGGTGCTGGCCGTCTGCTTCGGCGCCCAGCTCCTCGCCGAGGCGCTCGGCGGCTCCCGGACGACGCCGCCGGCCGCCCGGATCGGATGGCACCCGGTCGACCCGGTCGACGGCCGCCTCCCGGCCGGACCGTGGTTCTGCTGGAACGCCGAGCAGCTCGTCGCACCGCCCGGGGCGGAGCTGCTCGCCACCAGGGGGGCCGGACACGAGGCGTTCGTGGCCGGCCGCAGCGTGGGTGTGCAGTTCCACCCCGAGATGACCGCGGACCTGCTGGAGCGCTGGTTCTCCCCCGGCGTGCCCGCGAGGGTCGACGCCGGCGCGCTCCGGGCGGCGACGGCGGCGCAGGACCCGCAGCGGCTCGCCGAGCGGGCCGAGCGGGTCCTGGCGCTCGCGCTCAGGCCCCCAGGAAGTGCTCCAGGGTGATCGGCAGCGACCGTACCCGCACGCCGGTGGCGTGGTGGGCGGCGTTCGCGACGGCCGCGGCCACCCCGACGATCCCGATCTCCCCGATCCCCTTGGCACCCACGGGGTTGACGTGCGGGTCGTCCTCGTCGACCCACTCGGCGTCGATGTCGCCGACGTCGGCGTTCGCCGCCACGTGGTAGCCGGCGAGGTCGTGGTTGACGACGTGGCCGCGGGCCGGGTCGACGACGCCCTCCTCGTGCAGCGCCATCGACAGCCCCCACACCATCCCGCCGAGGAACTGCGAGCGCGCGGTCAGCGGGTTGAGGATGCGGCCCGCGGCGAACACCCCCAGCATCCGCGGCACCCGGATCTCGCCGGTGTCGGCGTGCACCGCGACCTCGACGAAGTGCGCCCCGTGCGCGCCCATCGCGTACTCGGCCATCGCCGGGTTGTGCCCGGCGACGCCGTCGGCCTCCGCCGCGTCCTCCGGGTCGGTGCCCCACTTGTCGCGGAACCGGTCGGCCGCCTCGACGATCGCCGTCGCCCAGGACGCGGTGCCCGCGGAGCCGCCGGCCATGGTCGCGTGCGGCAGGCCGGTGTCGCCCAGGTTCAGGTCGACCTGCGCGGGCGGCACCCCGAGCGCCTCGGCCGCGATCTGGGTGAGCACGGTGCGGGCCCCCTGGCCGATGTCGGCCGCGGCGATGTCCACCCGGTAGCGGCCGGGGGCACCGGCGCCGCCGTCGGCGTACCGGATCGCGGCGGCGGAGCCGGGCATCGCGAAGGACGGGAAGAACGCGGCGGCCACCCCGGTGCCGTGCCACCAGCCGTCGACCGGCCGGGCGCGCGGGCGCGGGTCGCGGTCGGCCCAGCCGAAGCGCTCCGCCCCGCGGCGCAGGCAGGCCACGAGGTTGCGGCTGGAGAACGGCCGGCCGGTGTCCGGGTCGACCTCGGGCTCGTTGCGGATCCGCAGCTCGACCGGGTCGATCCCGAGCGCGACGGCCAGCTCGTCGACCGCGGACTCGGCGCCGAAGCTGCCGGGCGCCTCGCCGGGCGCGCGCATGTAGGTCGGCGTCGACAGGTCCAGCGGCACCACCCGGTGCGAGGTCCTCCGGTGCGGCGCGGCGTACAGGTGGCGGCTGATCACCGCGGTCGGCTCGCCGAACTCGGCCATCCGCGCCCCGGACTCGACGACGTCGTGGGCCAGGGAGTGCAGCCGCCCGTCGGTCCCGGCGCCGAGCCGGACCCGCTGCGCGGTGGCCGGGCGGTAGCCGGTCAGGTCGGTCATCTCGCGGCGGCTCAGCGCCAGCTTCACCGACCGCCCCGGGACCGCCCGGGCCGCGACGACGGCCAGCACCGACCCGCCGTGCAGCGTGCCCTTGGTGCCGAACCCGCCGCCGACGTGCGGCGACACGACGGTGACGTCGTCGTCGCCGATGCCGAACATCTGCGCGAGCTCGCGCCGGGCCGCCCACACCGCCTGCGAGGCCTCGAACAGCGTGAGGTGGTCGCCGTCCCAGCGGGCCACGGTGCTGTGCGGCTCCATCGGGTGGTGGTACTCGATCGGCGTGCGGTAGGTGGCGTCGACCTGCACCGGGGCCGCGGCGAACGCGGCGTCCGGGTCGCCGGTGGTGCTGTCCGGCGGGAACGCGACGACGACCTCGGGGGTGTAGGCCTCGGTCGAGGCCGGGTCGAACGCGGTGGTGGCGGGCTCGGCGTCGTAGGTGACGACGACGGCGTCGGCCGCCTCCCGGGCCGCCTCGGCGGTCTCGGCGAGGACCGCGGCCACGTACTGGCCGCGGTGGTGCACCTCGGCGGACTGCAGGACCTGCTGCTCGGGGGTGGGGCTGCCGGGGATCCGGGGCGCGGTGTCGACGGTGAGCACCGCGACCACCCCGGGGACCGCGGCCGCGGCGGTGGTGTCGACCGCGCGGACCCGGCCGCGGGCGATCGTCGCCCCGACGCCGCACAGGTGCAGCGGCGCGACGGCATCCTGCTCGTAGGCGTAGACGGCGTTGCCGGTGACCTTGGCGGGCCCCTCGATCCGCGTGTGCGACGTGCCTGCCGCCCCGTCGGTCGCGGTGCCGGGGGTGACGGTGCTGGTCATGCGGCCTCCGTCCGGTGCGCGGCGAGGCCGCGCAGGGTGGCGGTGACCGTGCCGGCCACCAGCGGGATCTTGAAGGCGTTGCCGCCGACGGCGGTGTCGACGGCGCGGGCGTCGGCGGTCTCGGCCGCCGCGGCGGCGCGGAACGCCTCGTCGGTGGCGGGCCCACCGAGCAGCGCCTGCTCGGTGCGGTGCGCCCGCCACGGCCGGTGCGCGACCCCGCCGAGGGCGATCCGCACGTCGCGGACGGTGCCGTCGTCGGCGACGTCGAGGGCCGCGGCCACCGACACCAGCGCGAACGCGTACGAGGCGCGGTCGCGGACCTTGCGGTAGGCGGAGTGCGCGGCGACCGGCAGCGCGGGCAGCTCGACCGAGGTGATCAGCTCCCCGTGCTCCAGCACGGTGTCGCGGCCCGGGTCGTCGCCGGGCAGCCGGTGCAGCTCGGTCGCGGCGACGGTGCGTTCGCCGTCCGGGCCGAGGACGTGCACGCGGGCGTCGAACGCGGCCAGCGCAACCGCCATGTCCGACGGGTGGGTCGCGATGCAGCCGCCCTCGGGCGCGCCGAGGATCGCGTGGTGGCGGGCCCAGCCGTGCTGCGCCGAGCAGTCCTGGCCCGGGTCGCGCTTGGTGCACGGCGCGGTCAGGTCGGCGAAGTAGGAGCAGCGGGTGCGCTGCAGCAGGTTGCCGCCGGTGGTGGCCATGTTGCGCAGCTGGCCCGAGGCGCCGGCCAGCAGCGCGGCCGACAGCGCCGGGTAGTCGCGCCGGACCCGGGGGTCGGCGGCGACGTCGGTGTTGCGGGCGCCGGCGCCGATCGACAGGCCGCCGTCGGCGGTCGGGGTGATCCCGGTGGGCAACAGGCCGGTGACGTCGACGAGCGTGCCCGGGGTGACCAGGCCCAGCTTCAGGTGGTCGACGAGGTTGGTCCCGCCGGCCAGGTAGGCGGCGGACGGGTCGGCGGAGACGGTGGCGACGGCGGCCACGGCGTCGGTGGGCCGGGCGTAGGCGAACGGCTTCACCGCGACGCCCCCGATCCGGTGTGCACGGCGTCGACCGCGTCGACGATGCCCGCGTAGGCGGCGCAGCGGCACAGGTTCCCGCTCAGGCGTTCGGCGATCTCGGCGCGGTCGAGCCGGGCCGGGCCGTCGCCGGCCAGGTCGGCGGTCACGGCGCTGGGGTGCCCGGCGCGGGCCTCCTCCAGCATCCCCACGGCCGAGCAGATCTGGCCGGGGGTGCAGTAGCCGCACTGGAACGCGTCGTGGGCGATGAAGGCCTCGGCGACCGGGTGCAGGTCGGTGCCGGACCCGAGGCCGTCGGCGGTGGTGACCGCGGCGCCGTCGTGGGCGACGGCGAGCGAGAGGCAGGACAGCACCCGCCGGCCGGGGCCGGGTTCCCCGGGTGCGGTGAGCAGGACGGTGCAGGCGCCGCACTGGCCGTGGTCGCAGCCCTTCTTGGCGCTGGTGACGCCGAGCCGGTCGCGCAGTGCGTCGAGGACGGTGGTGCGGGTGTCGACCGTCAGCTCGTGGCGACGGCCGTCGACGGTGAGGGAGATCGTGGAGTCCACGATGGTGCGCTCCTTCGGGAGACGGAGTGGAGACCTTGAAACGGAGCCTCCTCCGGAAATATAGGAACGTCGTTCCGGTTACGCAACCCGGAGGCCCGCGAGGAAGAAGCCGACGGCACGGCGGGCGTCGTAGGCGGGGTCGGCCTCGGCGCCGAAGCACAGGTTGCCGATCCCCCGCAGCACCTCGTAGGCGGTGACGTCGGACGGCAGCTGTCCGGCGCCCTGCGCCGCCCGGACGATCTCCTCCCCCGCCGGCAGCAGCCGCTCCAGGAACAGCTCGTGCAGCGCGGCGGAGCGGCCGTCGTCGTGGACGAGCATCGCGACCAGCCCGTGCTTGGTGACGAGCAGGTCGACGAACTCCCCGACCCACGCCGTGAGCGCGTCGAACGGCGTCGGACCGGCCTCCAGGCGGGTCCGTGCGGCCGCCGCACACCCCTCGACCTGGTGCCGGTAGACGGCGACGACCAGGTCGGGCCGGGTCGGGAAGTGCCGGTAGACCGTCCCCACACCGACCCCCGCACGGGCGGCGATCGCCCGGACCGGCGCGTCGACGCCCGCGGTCACGAACTCGGCCGCCGCAGCCTCGAGCAGGGCGGCGCGACTGCGCCGGGCGTCGGACCGGACCGGTTCCCGCTGCACACCCACCACACACTCCTTGCCGCCCGGAACACTGTTCCGTATCGTACCTGGAACAGTGTTCCGTTTCATCCCGCAGGAGCTCCCGTGTCCCGAGCGTCCATCGGCATCATGACCGCCCAGATGCACACCACCTACGACGACCTGCTGCGCGTCTGGCTCGAGGCCGACGAGCTGCCCGGCATCGAGCACGCCTGGCTGTTCGACCACCTCATGCCGATCGGCGGCGACCCGCGGGGCCCGGCCCTCGACGGCTGGACCACCCTGGCCGCGCTCGCCGCGCGGACCCGACGGCTGCGCCTGGGCCTGCTGGTCACCAGCAACCGGTTCCGCCCGCCCGCGGTGCTGGCCAAGATCGCGACGACGGTCGACGTCGTCTCCGGCGGGCGGCTCGACCTGGGCATCGGCGTCGGGTCCCGTCCGGACCACCCGCTCGCCCGCCGCGAGTACGAGGCGCACGGCCTGCCCTTCGCCGCCACCGCCGACGCCCTGACCGCCCTCGACGAGGCCTGCACGGTGATCCGGCGCCTGTGGACCGAGACCGAGCCGTTCGACGTCGACGGCGAGCAGGTGCGGCTCACCGGCGCGTTCGGCAGCCCGAAACCGGTGCAGGCGCACCCGCCGATCGTGATCGGCGGCCGGGCCGGGGCGACGCTGCGGATCGCGGCCCGGCACGCCGACGTCTGGAACATCCCCGGCGGCGACCTCGACGACGCCGTCGCCCGCAGCGCGATGCTCGACGGGCTGTGCGGCGACATCGGCCGGGACCCGGCCGAGATCACGCGGTCGATCCACCTGGGCGTCTCCTACGACGACCCGCAGGACGCCCGAGAGCGGGTCTCCGCCGCCGTCGGCGCGGGGTTCGGGCACGTGGTCCTCGGGCTGCCCGCCCCGCTCCCGGAGGGCGCGGCCCGCTGGGTGGCCGACGAGATCGTCGAGCAGGTTTAGCCGACCGGGTAGTTCGGTCATCTAACTACCATGACCTCCTCCCGGCACGCCCTGATCTCCGGCGCCGGCATCGCCGGCTCCGCGCTCGCCCTGCGCCTGTCCGGGTACGGCTGGCGGACGACCGTCCTGGAGCGCGCGCCGCGGCAGCGCGACGAGGGGCACAACATCGACGTCCGCGGCACCGCCCGCGAGGTCCTGCGCCGGATGGGCCTCGCGGACGCCGTACGGGCCGCCGGCACCCACGAGGTCGGCTTCCGCGTGATCGGCGACGACGGGCGCCCCGTCGCCGAGATCCCGATGGACCCGACCGGGACGACCGACGGCCCGACCGCCGAGCTGGAGATCCTGCGCGGCGAGCTGGCCCGGGTGCTGATCGAGGCCGCGGCGGGGTCCACCACGTTCCGGTTCGGCACCCGGATCACCGGCGTCGAGGACCGGGGCACCGGCGACGGCCCGGCCCGGGTCGCCCTCGACGACGGCACGACCGTCACCGCCGACCTCGTGGTGGTCGCCGAGGGGCTGCGGTCGCGCACCCGTGACCTGGTGTTCGACGACGTCACCGTCCGCGAGACGGGCATGTACGGCGCCTACCTGACGATCCCCCGCACCGCCGACGACGACGCCTGGTGGAACTGGTTCCACGAGACCGGCTCGCGGGGGGTGCACCTGCGCCCGGACAACCTGGGCACCACCCGCGCCATGCTGACCTTCCTGTCCGGGGTGCGCGGCCTGGAGACCCTCGGCGACGCCGACGTCCGCACCGTCCTGCGGCGGACCTTCGCCGACGCGGGCTGGGTCGCCCCGCGGATCCTGCGCGCGCTCGGCGACGGGCCGGACGGGGCCCCGATGTACTTCGACGCCGTCGGGCAGGTCATGGCCCCGCACTGGAGCTCGGGACGGGTGGTGCTGCTCGGCGACGCCGCGTACAGCCCGTCGCCGCTGGGCGGTGGGGGCACGAGCCTGGCCCTGATCGGCGCCTACGTGCTGGCCGGGGAGCTGGCCTCCCGCCCCGGCGACACCGCGGGTGCGCTCCGCCGCTACGAGGAGCTGCTGCGGCCCGCGACCGGGCGGGCGCAGAAGCTGCCGCCGCTGAGGCTGGCCAACCCGCGGTCGCGGGCCGGGATCCGGACGCTGCGCACCGCGTTCCGGGCCGTCGCGAGCCCGGCCGGGAAGCGGGTCACCGGCCTGCTCGGGGCCACGCCGACCGGCGCGGTCGACACGTTCCGGCTCCCGGACTACCCGGCGCCGAGCTCGTCGAGCGTGGCCACGACCGCGCGCAGGTAGCGCTCGACGACCGCGCCCTCGTCGTCGGAGAGGTGGCGGGCGACGTCGTCGAGGGCCCGCACGGCCGGCTCCCACTGCGCGAGCCGCGCGCGGAAGGACTCCTCCCGCGAGCGCACGGTGACCCGGCGGCGGTCGTGCGGGTCGGGCACCCGCTCGAGGTGGCCGGCCGCCTCGAGCCGGTCGATCAGCGCGGTGGTCGAGGCCGGCCGCAGGTCCAGCCGCCGGGCCAGCTGGGTCGGCCCGAGCGAGCCGTGCACGTCGAGCAGCCGCAGCGCCCACAGGTCGGTCGGGTGCAGCCCCGCGCGCCGGGCCTGCCTGCCGGTGAACTCGTGGGTCGCCCGGTTCACCGCCTCCAGCGCGACGGTCGGGCCGGCGAGCCCCTCCAGCAGGTGTCGTCGCTCGCCCATGCGGCCTCCCGGCGTCGGTCCACGGAACCGTAGCCGGACGGGCCCGGCCGCATCCGCGTCGGGATCGGTCACGACGTGGTCACGAATTCGCGACGCCGACCCGGGGACGACTCCCCGCCCTCCCCGCGGAAAGGGGGATGATTCCGCGATAACTGATCGACGACCCGCAGGTGACGGCCCTGCCCGGGGATCCACCCGATCGGGTGACGACACATTTCCGCGCACCACTCCCGAGGCCGACCCGACGATTTCCCGTAACCGCGCCGTGCGTAATCTCCGGAATCGTGATCGAGCTGGAGGGGGTCTCCAAGGTCTACCGGACCGGAGCCCTCGAGCTGCGCGCACTCGACGCCGTGGACCTGCACGTCGACGACGGCGACCTCGTCGCGATCATGGGCCCCTCCGGCTCGGGCAAGTCCACGATGATGAACATCCTCGGCTGCCTCGACGTGCCGAGTTCCGGCGCCTACCGGCTCGACGGCATCGACGTCGGCCGGATGTCGGACAACCGGCTCGCCGACGTCCGCCTGCAGAAGATCGGTTTCGTCTTCCAGTCGTTCAACCTGCTGCCGCGCACCACGGCGCTGGCCAACGTGGAGCTGCCGCTGGTCTACGCCGGCGGGCGCGACCGCCGGGGCCGGGCGCGGCGCGCGCTGGAGCGGGTCGGGCTCGGCGACCGCGGCGACCACCGGCCCAACGAGCTCTCCGGCGGCCAGCAGCAGCGCGTCGCGGTGGCCCGCGCGCTGGTCACCGACCCGTCGATGATCCTGGCCGACGAGCCGACGGGGAACCTCGACACCGCCTCGACCACCGACGTCATGAACCTCTTCGTGGAGCTGAACGAGAGCGGCCGCACCGTCGTGCTCATCACCCACGAGCCCGAGGTCGCCGAGTTCGCCAAGCGGGTCGTGACCCTGCGCGACGGCCGGATCGTGGGTGACGAGCGCCGATGACGATCTGGGAGTCCGCGCGGATCGCGGTACGGGGCCTGCGGGCCGGGCCGCTGCGGTCGCTGCTGACGATGCTCGGGATCATCATCGGGGTCGCCGCGGTGATCGTGCTGGTCGCGTTCGGCAACGGTCTGCAGCGCTTCGTCGCCGACGCGTTCGGCCCGCTCGCCAACCAGATCCAGATCACCCCGGATCGCGGTGGCATCAGTGGCACCGGCACCCCGCGCGACCTCACCGACGCCGACGTCCGCGCCCTGCGCGACCGGGCCTCCGCGCCCGCGGTCGCCTCGGTCAGCCCGACGGTCACCGGCTCGGCGCAGCTGCAGCTGGCCGGTGGCGGGAGCGTCCGCAGCGGCGTGACCGGCGCCGACGCCGACTACCTCGACATCACCAACCGGGAGCTCGTCGTCGGGTCGTTCTTCGACGACCGGCAGGCCACGACCCGGGCGAAGGTCGTCGTGCTCGGCCCCAACCCGGTGGCCACGCTGTTCGGCGGCCGCGCCGGCGACGCGCTGGGCTCGGAGGTGCGGATCGGGCGCACCTCGTTCCGGGTGATCGGCGTGCTCGCCGCCAACGGCCAGCAGGACGACATCGCCGTCATGCCGCTGGGCGCCGCGCGGGCCTACCTGACCGGTGGCGGCGACGTCGTCGACCAGGTCACCGTGCGCGCGGTGTCCACCGACGCGGTGCCGCAGGCGGTCGAGCAGGTCACGACGGTCCTCGACGACCGGCACCGCATCGACGACCCGCAGGACCGCGACTACACCGTCACCGCGCTGCAGAGCCTGCTCGACCAGTCCTCGCAGGTCCTGAGCTTCGTGACGATCTTCGTCGCGGCGGTCGCGGGCATCTCGCTGCTGGTCGGGAGCATCGGCGTCGCCAACATCATGCTGGTCACGGTCACCGAGCGGACCCGCGAGATCGGCATCCGCAAGGCCATCGGCGCGCGCCGCCGCGCGATCCTGCAGCAGTTCCTCATCGAGGCGATGGTCCTGACCGGCGTCGGCGGGGTCATCGGGATCCTGGTCGGCGTCGGCGTGTCCGTGCTGGCCGGGATCGTCCTGCCCCGCCTCGTACCCGACTTCCCCGCCCCGACGGTGTCGGCCGGATCGGTGGTGCTCGCCTTCGGGGTGAGCCTGCTGATCGGGCTGCTCGCGGGCGGTTTCCCCGCCAACCGGGCCGCACGGATGCGGCCCATCGACGCCCTGCGGCACCAGTGACAGCAGCTGAGGAGCACTTCATGACCCGACTGCGGCTCGCGGGCAGCCTGCTGCTCGCCGGACTCGTCGGCCTCACGGCCTGCACCGGAGGGGAGCAACCGCCGCCGACGGCCGTCGTCGACCGGGGTGTGGTCTCCACCGGGGTGTCGGCGTCGGGGTCGCTGGTGTCGATCACCCAGCAGAACCTCGGGTTCACCGACGGCGGCCGGATCACCGAACTGCTGGTCGAGGTCGGCGAGACCGTCGCGGCGGGGCAGCCGCTGGCCCGGCTCGACGACGCCGAGGCCCGGTCGAAGGTCGCCTCCGCGCAGGCCGGGCTGGACCAGCAGCAGGCGTCGCTGGGCAAGCTGACCGGGGCGAACACCGTCGAGGCCGCGCAGGCGTCGCTGGCCTCGGCCGAGTCGGTCCTGGCCGCGACCCGGGACCAGGTCGGCGCGCAGAACGCGGCGAACGACACCGCCGTCGAGCGGGCGAAGGTTCAGCTCGCCTTCGACCGCAAGCAGCTCGCCGCGGCCCAGCAGCAGCTGGAGACCGACCGGCGGGCCTGCAAGCGCTCCGGCGGCGGCACCGCGACCGCCACCCCGGAGCCCACCACCGCCCCCTCCGGAGGCGGACTGCTCGGCGGCCTGTCCGGCGGGTCGGGCGCGTCGGGCGCGTCGGGCGGGTCCGGCGTCGGCGCGGCCCCGACCGACCCGGCCTGCACCGCCGTCGCCGCCGACGAGCAGGCCGTGGCGACGGCGAAGGGCCAGGTCATCACCTCGCAGACGGCGCTGTCGCAGGCCGAGGGCAGCCGCGACACCGGTGCCGCCTCCGGCCGGGTGTCGATCGCGAACGCCGAGAGCGCCGTGTCCGACGCCCGCTCCCAGCTCACCGGGGCGAACAACGACGCACCGGCCGACGTCGCGGTGCAGGACGCCGTGGTCGCCGACGCCCGCAACACCCTCGCCGACGCCCAGCGCGCGCTCGACGACACCCTGCTGCGCGCCCCGGTGGCCGGCACCGTGTCCGCGATCAACGGCGCGGTCGGCGACGTCGTTCCGGCGGCGAGCGCCGCCACCGCGCTCGCCCCGGGGACCGACGCCCGGATCCCCGACGCCGTCGGGGCCGCGTCGGCGGCGTCGGGCTCGGCGGGCGCCACCGGGGGCGGCGCGTCCGCGGCCGGCGGGGCGCCGTTCCTCACCCTCAACGACCTGCAGACCTACCAGCTGGTCGTCCCGTTCGAGGAGAGCGACGCCGCCCGGGTCGCGCCGAACCAGACCGTCGACGTGACCGTCGACGCGCTGCCCGGGGTGAGCCTGCCGGCGACCGTGGTGGCCGTCGCGCCCACCGCGACGCAGCTGTCGGGCGTCGTGAGCTACTACGCGACCGTCGTGCTGAACCGCACCGACCCGCAGCTGCGCGACGGCCAGACCGCGCAGGCCGACGTGCGCACCGAGTCCCGCAACGGGGTGCTGCGGGTGCCGAACACCGCCGTCCGGCAGGAGGGCGGGCGCTCGGTCGTCGACGTCCCCGGCGACGACGGCGCCGCGGTGACCCGGCAGTTCGTCCCCGGCCTGGTGGGCGACCAGTTCACCGAGGTCCGGTCCGGCCTCGACGACGGCCAGCAGGTCCTGCTGCCGCAGGCCACCGTCGAGGCGACGCCGGGCCGCCCCGGCGGCGACCCGGGCGGGAACTGATCCTTCCCGGTCGCGCATCTCGCTGTCGCCCGGAACGGGGTCGAGGTGCGGCCGGGGTGCAGGGTGTCGACCCGGATCCGGCGCGGCGCCGGATCCGGGTCGACGTCGTCTGCATCGCCGTCGTGAACGCCGCGCGGGCGCCGTCGAGCACCGGCGAGGCCGGGTCCAGTGCGGTCGCGCCCGCGGCGAGCGAGTCGGTCACCGCGGCGCGGGCCGCCGGGTCGAGCCCGGCGGGCGGGGCCGGCTGCGCGCGGTAGACCAGCGACACGACCGAGCCCAGCACGGCGACGCCCATCGCCACCCCAGCTCCAGCGCCGTCTCGGAGACGGCCGAGGCGGCGCCGGCCTTGTGGGGCGGCACCGACGAGACGACCGCGTCGGTGGTGAGGGTCCGGGCCGGCCCGACCGCGATCGCCCGGCCCAGGCCGAGCCGCCGCGACACCGCCCCCACGACCGCGACGACGGCGACCGCCGACAGCGTGGTGGGCAGCTCCCCGAGCCCTGCCCGGCTGACCGGACCCCGCGCCGGGCGCGTTCGACGGCCCGCGGCACCCGTTCACCGAGAGGCGGGTGTCGATCGTTCAGCCGTGCACCGATCGCTGCCAGGGTGGGCCCCGCCAACCGTCCGACGCGGCCGTGGGGCCGCAGGGAGAAGGGACCACCGTGGGCGACATCGCCGGCAAGTTCGACAAGGCGTACGAGGGCAAGAGCGTCGAGGATCTGGCCGCCGCGCCCGTCGACGCGCTGAAGGGCGTCTCCGAGGGGGACGCGCAGCTGCTGAAGGAGGCGTTCAACATCACGTCCGTCCGTGACCTGGGCACCAACAAGTTCTTCCTCTGGGCGCAGGCGGTCAGCAAGCTCGCCGACTGAGCATCCCGGGCGCGGGGCGGGCCGGACCCCGCCCCGCGCCCGTCGCCGTGTGAAGTCCGTGTGACGTTACGCCGCGCGGGCCTACCCGGGCCGGGCCGGAACTCCCTAACTTGTCCCCACGTCCGGCGGTCGCCGTCGGCGAGGACGTGCCCCAGGAGGACGCCATGGCCCACGACCCGTCGGGTACCGGACCGGCCGAGCAGGACTACCTCGAGCGCCGGCGGCTGCGGACCGGGGCCGCGGGCTGGGTCCTGCTCGCCGGGCTCGGCGTCAGCTACGTCATCTCCGGGGACTACTCCGGCTGGAACTTCGGCCTCGCCGAGGGCGGGTTCGGCGGCCTGCTGCTCGCCGGGGTCGTCATCGCGGGCATGTACTTCGCGATGGTCCTCGGCATGGCCGAGCTGTCCTCGGCGCTGCCCGCCGCGGGCGGCGGCTACACCTTCGCCCGCCGCGCGCTGGGCCCGTGGGGCGGGTTCGCCACCGGCACCGCGATCCTCATCGAGTACGCCATCGCCCCGGCGGCGATCGCCACCTTCATCGGCGCCTACGTCGAGTCGCTGGGCCTGTTCGGGATCACCGACGGCTGGTGGGTCTACCTCGCCGCCTACCTGCTGTTCATCGGCATCCACATCGCCGGCGTCGGCGAGGCGCTCAAGGTCATGTTCGTGATCACCGCGATCGCCGTCCTCGGGCTGCTGATCTTCGCCGTCGCCGCGGTGCCGCTGTTCGACACCGCCAACCTCGTCGACATCCCGGCGACCGACGCCGCGGGCGCCTCGCCGTTCCTGCCGTTCGGCTACCTGGGCATCTGGTCGGCGGTGCCGTTCGCGATCTGGTTCTTCCTCGCACTGGAGGGCGTCCCGCTCGCCGCGGAGGAGGCGCGGGACCCCGAGCGGAACGTGCCCCGCGGGATCGTCGCCGCGATGCTGGTCCTGCTCGTCACCGGGGCGCTGGTGCTGGTGCTGGCGACCGGCGCGCTCGGTGCGCAGGCGCTGTCGGAGTCGGGCAACCCGCTGGTCGAGGCGCTCGGCGGGTCGACCGCGGGGGTCGTGGTCAACTACGTCGGGCTGGCCGGCCTGGTCGCGAGCTTCTTCTCGATCATCTACGCCTACTCCCGCCAGACCTTCGCGCTGTCGCGCGCCGGGTACCTGCCGCGGGTGCTGTCGGTGACCAACGGCCGCAAGGCCCCGACCCTGGCGCTGATCGTCCCGGGTGCCGTCGGCTTCGGGCTCTCGCTCACCGGGCAGGGCGCGGTGCTGCTCAACATGGCGGTGTTCGGCGCGGCCCTGTCCTACGTCCTGATGATGGTCAGCCACATCGTGCTGCGCCGCACCGCCCCGGAGATGCCGCGCCCCTACCGGACCCCCGGCGGCGTCGCCACGACCGGGTTCGCGCTGGTCGTCGCGGTGCTCGCGGTGATCGCGACGTTCCTCGTCGACCCGGTCGCGGCGGGCGCGACCCTCGGGGCGTTCGCGCTGTTCATGCTGTACTTCGCGCTGTACTCGCGGCACCATCTGGTCGCGGCGGCACCCGACGAGGAGTTCGCCGCGCTGGCACGGGCGGAGGCGGAGCTCACGTGACGGTCCGGAGGGTCACGGTCGGCGGGCACACCCACGAGTTCGCCGACCTGCGGGCGCTGCTGGCCGCCGCGACCCCGGAGCGGTCCGGGGACGTGCTCGCCGGGATCGCCGCGGGCTCGGAGCAGGAACGGGTGGCCGCCCAGACCGTCCTCGCCGACCTGCCGCTCGCGACGTTCCTCGACGAGCAGGTGATCCCCTACGACGACGACGAGGTGACCCGCCTGATCGTCGACTCGCACGACCCGGCGGCGTTCGCCCCGGTGGCGTCGATGACGGTCGGGGAGTTCCGCGAGCACCTGCTCTCCCCCGCCACCGACACGACCGCCCTCGCCCCCGGGCTGACCCCGGAGATGGTGGCGGCGACGTCGAAGCTGATGCGGCTGCAGGACCTGATCGCGGTCGGGCGGCGCACCCCGGTGGTCACCGCGTTCCGGTCGACGGTCGGTATGCCCGGCACGATGGCCACCCGGCTGCAGCCCAACCACCCCACCGACGACCCCGCCGGGGTGACCGCCTCGATCGTCGACGGCCTGCTGCTCGGCTGCGGTGACGCCGTCATCGGCATCAACCCGGCGACGGACTCGCCGCAGCGCACCACCGACCTGCTGCACCTGATCGACGAGGTGCGCACCCGCTACGACATCCCCACCCAGTCCTGCGTGCTCGCCCACGTCACGACCTCCATCGAGATCATGGAGCGCGGCGCCCCGGTGGACCTGGTGTTCCAGTCCGTCGCCGGCACCGAGGCGGCGAACACCGGCTTCGGGGTGACGCTGGCGATGCTGCGCGAGGCGCACGACGCCGCGCTGTCACTGGGCAGGGGCACCGTCGGCACGAACTGCATGTACTTCGAGACCGGGCAGGGCTCCGCGCTGTCGGCCGACGCCCACCACGGCGTCGACCAGCAGACGTTGGAGGCGCGGGCCTACGCCGTCGCCCGCGCGTTCGACCCGCTGCTGGTCAACACCGTCGTCGGGTTCATCGGGCCGGAGTACCTCTACGACGGCAAGCAGATCACCCGCGCCGGGCTGGAGGACCACCTGTGCGGGAAGCTGCTGGGCGTCCCGATGGGCGTCGACGTCTGCTACACCAACCACGCCGAGGCCGACGCCGACGACACCGACGCCCTGCTCACCCTGCTCGGCGCGGCCGGCTGCTCGTTCGTGATCTGCGTGCCCGGCGGCGACGACGTGATGCTGCACTACCAGTCGCTGTCCTTCCACGACGCGCTCTACGCCCGGCAGGTGCTGGGCCTGCGCCCGGCGCCCGAGTTCGGGGCGTGGCTGTCCACGATGGACATGCTGGCGCCGGACGGGCGGCTCAAGGATCTCGCACCGTCCGCGGTCCGGGCACTCACGGCGGGTGTGCGGTGAGCGGGTCCGACCCGCTGGAGCTGCTGCGGGCCTCCACCCGGGCGCGCGTCGCGCTCGGCCGGGCCGGGGACGCGCTGCCGACCGCGCGGCTGCTGGAGCTGCGCGCCGCGCACGCCGCGGCCCGCGACGCCGTGCACACCCCCCTCGACGTCGACGCGCTCACCGACCGGATCGCCGCGCTCGGGGTGGACACGCTGCGCGCCGCCGGGGCCCCCGCCGACCGCACCGAGTACCTGACCCGGCCCGACCTGGGCCGCCGCCTCGCCGACGGCACCGACCTGCCGCGCGGGGAACACGACGTGGTGCTCGTCGTCGCCGACGGGCTGTCGCCCCGCGCGGTGGCCGAGCACGCCCCCGGGATGCTGGCCGAGATCCTCGACCGGCTCGACGGGTGGCGGGTGGCGCCGGTCGTCGTCGCCACCCAGGCCCGGGTCGCGCTCGGCGACGAGATCGCGACCGCGGTCGGCGCCCGGCACGTCGTCGTGCTCGTCGGGGAGCGGCCGGGGATGAGCTCGGTCGACTCGCTCGGGCTGTACTTCACCTACGACGCCCGCCGCGGCCGGCGCGACTCCGAGCGCAACTGCATCTCCAACGTCCGCCCGCCGCACGGCACCGGCTACGCCGCCGCCGCGACCACGCTCGCCCTGCTGATGAGCGAGGCGCGTCGGCTGAAGCTGTCCGGGGTCGCCCTCAAGGCCGATCCGGCGCTGCCGCCGGGCGGTCCGGAGGGCTGAACACCGCGGGCCCGCTCCCTCCCGGGGCGTGCTCCGGCGACGTCGGACGTCGGTCTACCTCCACCACCTGCACTGACGTGGTCCGCAGCACCGTTCTCCGTCGAGTTCCGGGCATGCGGGAACCGGACGGGCATCGGACCCGTCCGGTTCCCTGACGCGCGTTCAGGGTGTCATCGAACGGCGTCCACCTCCCGCCGGGACTTCCCGTCGTACCGCGAGACGGGACGGATCAGGACGTCGTGGGCGGCCTGTTCGATCACGTGCGCGGTCCAGCCGCTGATCCGCGACATCGCGAACAGCGCGGTGAACAGCGGGGTGTCGAACCCCATGAGGTGGAACAGCGGACCCGCGGCGTAGTCGAGGTTGGGGCGCAGCCCCTTCTCGCGGAGCATCGCGCCGGCGAGGACCTCGTAGTGCGCCATCAGGTCCCGGCCGCCGCGCAGCTCCGCGACCCGTCGCATCTGCGTGTGCAGTGCGGGCACCCGCGAGTCACCGCGCTTGTAGACCCGGTGCCCGAAGCCCATCACCCGCTCGCCGGCCTCGAGCCGGGCGGCCAGCCAGTCGTCGACGTGGTCGGGGTCGCCGATCTCGGCGAACTGGTTCAGCACGGCCTCGTTCGCCCCGCCGTGCAGCTCGCCCTTGAGCGCACCGAGCGCGGCGACGACCGCGCTGTAGAGGTCCGACCGGGTGGAGGTGACGGTCCGGGCGGCGAAGGTGGAGGCGCTGAAGCCGTGGTCTGCGTAGAGGATCATCGCGATCTCGAACGCCCGCACGACCTCCGGTTCGGGGACCTCCCCGAAGGTCATGTGGAACACGTTCTCGGCGTGGCCGAGGCCGGGGTCCGGTGGGATGGGGTCCAGGCCGCGGCGACGCCGCTGGTCCAGCGCGACGACCGTCGGCAGCACCGCGAGCAGCTCCACGGCCTTGTCCGCACTCGCGTCGGTGGAGCGGTCCGCCGTCGCGGGGTCGGCGGCGCCGATCCGGCTCACGGCGGTGCGCAGCACGTCCATCGGGTGGCAGTCGGTCGGCAGCGACAGCAGCATCGCCTCGCACGCGGGGTCCAGCGTCCGCAGCGACCGTTCACGACGCTCCAGCGTGGCGAGCTCGGCCGCGTCCGGCAGCTCGCCGGTCCACAGCAGGTGCGCCACGTCGAGGAACGTGTGGCGCGCGGTCAGCCCGGATGCCGGGTAGCCGCGGTAGAGCAGCACGTTGCGGCAGGGGTCGACGTCGGAGATCGACGTCGTGTCGGCGACGACCCCCACCAGGCCGCGCCGGACGTGGGTGTCCCTCGGGTTGTCGGTCATCGGTGTCCTCCTCCGGCGGGAGCCGCGGGGCGGTCCCGGGTGCGGTCGCCGCCGTGGGCTCCGGGCTGCAGCGCGCCGGCGGGACCTCGTGGTGTTCCTGCGTCGGCCGGGTCCCGGCGGCCACGGTCGGTGGCGGTCGGGGCCCGCGGGCCGGTGACGGGGTGGATCACGACGTCCATGCCGAGGGCGGCGAGCTGCGTGACGGTGGGCAGCAGGACGGGGGTCGGGTCGCCGCCGGTGACCGTGGTCGCGGTCACGAGCAGCGGGACGGCGAGGGCCTCGCGCAGGACCGTGTACGCGGCCCGCGACACGGGCGCCTCGACGACGATCACGTCCGCACCGGCGCCGACACAGGCGCGGGCACGGTCGATGGTCTCGCTCAGGCCGCAGGCGGCGCCGGCGGTGCGGACCCCGATCAGGAGGTCCGGGTCGCGGCGGGCCCGCACGGCGGCGCGGACCCGGACCGCGACGTCGACGGCCGCGTGGTCGGTGGGACCGGTGTCGTCGAGGTGGACACCGGACGCGCCGGCCGCCTCGAACCGGGCGACGTCGTCGGCGTCGCCGGCACCGCCGAGGTCCACGAGTACCGGCAGCGGGGTGGCCCGCACGATCCGCGCGGTCAGCGCGACCGGCTCCTCCGCGCCCGCCGTCGCCGCCGTCACGTGGACGCCGTCGAGGCCGAGCGCGGCGACCTGGCGGGCGGCCGCGGTGGTGGTGACGGTCTGGAAGCGCAGCGGCCGCGCCCCCGGCCGGGTACGGCCGAGTGCCGCGCGCAGCCCGGTCCGCCTGCGGACCGGGGGGACGTCGGTCTGCAGCATCAGCGCACCCGTTCAGCCGTGGAACTGCTCGGACTCGGTGGACCCGGCCAACGCCGTCGTCGACGACTCCGGGTTGACCGCGGTGGAGACCGCGTCGAACCAGCCGGTGCCGACCTCGCGCTGGTGCTTGATCGCGGTGTAGCCGTCGGCCTCGGCGGCGAACTCGCGCTCCTGCAGCGCCACGTAGGCGCTCATGCCGTTCGCGGCGTAGCCCTTGGCCAGGTCGAACATCGAGTGGTTGAGCGCGTGGAAGCCGGCGAGGGTGATGAACTGGAACGCGTAGCCCATCGCGCCCAGCTCGCGCTGGAAGCGGGCGATCGTGTCGTCGTCGAGGTGGCGGCGCCAGTTGAACGACGGCGAGCAGTTGTAGGCGAGCAGCTGGTCCGGGAACTCGCCCTTGATCGCCTCGGCGTACTTGCGCGCCAGCTCCAGGTCCGGCACCGAGGTCTCCATCCACAGCAGGTCGGCGTACGGCGCGTAGGCCAGACCGCGGGTGATGCACGGCTCGACACCGCCGGTGACCCGGTGGAAGCCCTCCGCGGTGCGCTCGCCGGTGAGGTAGGGCCGGTCCCGCTCGTCGACGTCGGAGGTGATCAGGTTGGCGGCCTGGGCGTCGGTCCGGGCGACGATCACCGACGGCACGTCGGCGATGTCGGCCGCGAGCCGTGCCGCGTTCAGCGTGCGGACGTGCTGCGAGGTCGGGACCAGCACCTTCCCGCCCAGGTGCCCGCACTTCTTCTCCGAGGCGAGCTGGTCCTCCCAGTGCACGCCCGCGGCCCCGGCGGCGATCATGGCCCGCATCAGCTCGAAGGCGTTGAGCGGACCGCCGAAGCCCGCCTCGGCGTCGGCGACGATCGGCACCAGCCAGTGCGGGTCGTCCCCGCCGTCGGCGGCCGCACGGCCCTCCAGGGTGCTGATCTGGTCGGCCCGCAGCAGCGCGTTGTTGATCCGGCGCACCACCGACGGCACCGAGTTCGCCGGGTAGAGGCTCTGGTCGGGGTAGGTCTGCCCGGCCAGGTTGGCGTCGGCGGCCACCTGCCAGCCGGACAGGTAGATCGCCTCCAGCCCGGCGCGCACGCTCTGCACCGCCTGGTTACCGGTCAGCGCGCCGAGTGCGTGCACGTAGTCGCGCTCGTGCAGCAGCCGCCACAGCCGCTCGGAGCCCAGACGGGCCAGGGTGTGCTCCTCGCGGACGCTGCCGGCCAGCGCCACCACGTCCTGTGCGGTGTGACCGCGGGTGGTCCCGGCCCAGCGCGGGTCCTGCGCCCACTGCCGCTCCAGCTCGTCGATCCGCTCCTGACGATGGGTCCCGGTCATGTCGTGCTCCTCTGCGAAGGTCTCGTCCGTGTCCGCGCTCACGGCCCGGCCGGTGGTGACCGGAGGGTGTGGCGATCTCTCGAACGGGGTGCGACCAGCATCGGAGCCGGGACCGGGGTCCGGCGACGGTGGCGACCTGCCAACTCCTGCGCATCTTCCGGCCGGATTCTGCGAAGGTTGCGAAGGGTGTCCTCGGCTACAGTCCGCGGCATGGCGACGTCAGGCATCCCGGGGACCCGGTTGCGCGCGCTGCGCGAGACCCGGTCGATGAGCCAGGCCCAGCTGGCCCGCACCCTGGAGATCTCGCCCAGCTACCTCAACCAGATCGAGCACGGCTCGCGACCGCTGACGGTGCCGGTCCTGCTACGGATCACCGAGGTGTTCGGCGTCGACGCGGCGTTCTTCGCGGCCCGGCGGCCCGAGCGCCTCGTCGCCGAGCTGCACGAGGTGTTCGCCGAGACCACCTCGGCCGCCGGGTCGGTCCCGGTGGGTCAGATCGAACGGCTGGCCGCGGAGCTGCCCGCGGCCGCCGACGCGGTGCTGGAGCTGTACCGGCGCTGGCGGCGCGCCGACGAACACCTGGCCGCGGCGGCCGACGGCCCGCGCGACGGCAGCGACCGGGTCCGGTCGGCGTCCCCACACGAACAGGTGCGCGACTACTTCTACCGGCGCCGCAACCACGTCGCCGAGCTCGACGACGCCGCCGAGTCCCTGGCCACCGGGATCGGGGTCCGGCGCGGCGAGGTGCGGCGCGCGCTGGCGGAGCGGCTGCGCAGCGTGCACGGCGTCGGCATCGCCGGGCTGGAGGACGACCGCGGCGGCGCCGGCGAGCTGCACCGCTACGACCCCGTCGACCGGGTGCTGCGGCTCTCGCCCACGCTGCGCGCCGGGCAGCAGGCGTTCCGCATGGCGACCCAGCTCGCCCTGCTGGAGCACGACGACACGATCGAGGCCCTCGCCGCGCAGGAGCCCGTCGACGCCGACACCCACACGCTGACCCGGATCGGTCTGGCCCGGTACTTCGCCGCCGCCCTGACCCTGCCCTACGGCGAGTTCCGCACGACGGCGGAGACCTTCCGCTACGACATCGAGCGCCTGTCCGACCACTTCGGACAGGGCTTCGAGACGATCGCGCACCGGCTGTCGACGCTGCAGCGCCCGTCGGAGCCCGGGGTCCCGTTCTCGTTCGTGCGGGTGGACCGGGCGGGGAACATGTCCAAGCGCCAGTCCGCGACCGGCTTCCACTTCTCCCGCGGCGGCGGGACGTGTCCGCTGTGGAACGTCTACCGCGCCTTCGCCTCCCCCGGCGAGATCGACGTGCAGGTCGCGGCCATGCCCGACGACGCCCGCTACCTCTGGGTCGCGCGCACCGTCACCGGCTCGCAGCGCCGCTGGGGGCGGCCGGGCAAGACGTTCGCGATCGCGCTGGGCTGCGAGCTGCGCCATGCCCACCGGCTCGTCTACTCCGACGGACTCGACCTCGACAACCCCGCGGCGGCCACCCCGATCGGCGCGGGGTGCCGGGTCTGCAGCCGGATCCGCTGCCCGCAGCGGGCCTTCCCCCGCCTCGACCACGCGACCCAGATCCTGGAGGACCGCAGCACCTTCGTGCCCTATCCGGTGTCCGCCGGCGGCTGAGCGGCCGGAGCACCCCGGCCCGCCCGTGACCTCCTTCCGGTGCGCGAGCGTGTCGGCCCGCCACTCCTGCGCGGCGTCCGGGCCGTCGATCCCGGTGGGCACGTGCATCACGGCCTCGTTCGCGCCGCCGTGCGACGGCCCGTCGAACGCACCGATCCGGCGACGACGGCGCCGCCGAGGTCCGACGGTGTCGGGGTCACCACGCGCGCGGCGCCGGGTCCACGTCGGACCGGGCGCGGGCGGCGGCGCGCTCAGCGGGTGAGGCGCTCGCGCTCGGCGTGCTCGAGCAGCGCTGGACACGCAGGGTCGTCATCGCCGCGGCCCGGGAGGCGCGCTCCCCCGCCAGGACCGCGTCGTCGCCCCCGCGCGTCGGACGACGGCCGGACGAGGGGACGGCCGGTCCGGGACGGAGCGCCCTGGCGGGGGCGACGCGCCTCGGACCGACCGGTGGTGCACGCCGGGCTCCCGGTCGGCGTACGCCACACCCCGGACAACGACCGGCCACCGGAGGACGAGGCGGGTCCGCCTGCCCGCCGGGACGACCGGGCGACCGGGGACGTCCGGCGCGGCACCCGCGGCGACCGGTGGTCGGCCGACCGCCGACCGGTGACGCTGCGTGACCCTCCTCCCCGTGGCCGGCCCGGGCGCACGTCACCGGTTCGGCACCGATCGGGTCCGGGACGGTTGGGACCACTCCGGCCGGGTAGCGCGTCCCCAGCGGGCGTGGCGCCGACGGCGCGCCGCCCGGCGGTCGTCGAGCGCGGAGGTAGACCCATGGACGGACACAGCGACGACTACTCGGAGGCCGACCTGGAGGTCGGCACACCCGAGGACCACGCCGTCGGCGCGACGGCCGTCGCGGTGTCGCTGAAGCGGTCGCTGGAACGGATGGGACCGTCGCGCACCGCACGCACGCTGCTGAAGCTGAACCAGGCCGAAGGCTTCGACTGCACCAGCTGCGCCTGGCCGGACCCCGACCCCGGGCACCGCTCGGTCGCCGAGTTCTGCGAGAACGGCGCGAAGGCCATCGCCGAGGAGGCGACGACGCGGCGCGCGACCCCGGAGTTCTTCGCCCGCCACAGCGTCGCCGAGCTCGACGAGCGGTCGGAGTACTGGCTCGGCCAGCAGGGCCGGATCACCCACCCGATGGTCCGGCGACCGGGCGGGACCCACTACGAGCCGATCGGCTGGGACGCGGCGTTCCGGCTGATCGGCGACGAGCTCAACGCCCTGGACGACCCCGGTGCGGCCACCTTCTACACCTCCGGCCGGGCGTCCAACGAGGCCGCGTTCGTCTACCAGCTCTTCGCCAGGGCGTTCGGGACCAACAACCTGCCGGACTGCTCGAACATGTGCCACGAGTCGACCTCGATCGCCCTGCAGGAGTCGATCGGGATCGGCAAGGCCAGCGTGACACTGCCCGACCTGCTCGAGGCGGACGTGATCGTCATCGCCGGGCAGAACCCGGGCACCAACCACCCGCGGATGCTGACCCAGCTCGAGCACGCCAAGAAGAACGGCGCCACGATCCTGACGATCAACCCGCTGCGCGAGGCCGGGCTGATGCGGTTCAAGAACCCGCAGACCCCGAAGGGGGTCCTCGGACGCGGCACCGACATCTCCGACCTGCACCTGCCGGTCCGGGTCAACGGCGACCTGGCGCTGTTCCAGGCCATCGGCTCGCTGCTGGTCGAGTGGGACGCGCTCGACCACGAGTTCATCGACCGGCACACCTCCGGGTTCGAGGCGTGGCGCGACCACGTCTCCCGGGTCGACCACGACGTCGTCGCCCGCGCCACCGGGCTGTCCTGGGACGAGATCACCCGGGCCGCGACCCTGCTCCGGAACTCGCGCAAGACGGTCTACTGCTGGGCGATGGGGCTGACCCAGCACCGCAACGGCGTGGCCACGATCAAGGAGGTCGTCAACCTCGCCCTCGCCCAGGGCAACATGGGCCGCGCGGGCGGCGGGCTGTTCCCGGTCCGTGGCCACTCCAACGTCCAGGGCGACCGCACCATGGGCATCTGGGAGCGGGTCCCGGACTCGTTCCTCGACGCCCTGCAGGCCGAATTCGCGTTCGACCCGCCCCGCGAGCACGGCTTCGACACCGTCGACAGCATCCGGGCCATGCGCGACCGGACGGTCAAGGTCTTCGTCGGCCTCGGCGGCAACTTCCTGCAGGCCGCACCGGACACCGACGTCACGACCGCGGCGCTGACCGGCACCCGGCTGACCGTCCAGGTGTCGACGAAGATCAACCGGTCGCACCTGCACGGCGGCCGGACCGCGCTGATCCTGCCCACCCTGGGCCGGACCGAGCGCGACGTCCAGGAGTCCGGGCCGCAGTTCGTCTCGGTCGAGGACTCCACGTGCTCGGTGCACTCCTCCCGCGGCCCGCTGCCGCCGGCGAGCCCGCACCTGCGGTCCGAGGTCGCGATCGTCACCGGGATCGCCGAGGCCACCCTCGGCGACCGGTACGGCATCGACTGGGCGGCGATGCGCGGGGACTACCGCCGCATCCGCGACCACATCTCCCGCGTCGTGACCGGGTGCGAGAGCTACGAGGTGAACGTCCGCCGCCCCGGCGGTTTCGTCCTGCCGCACCCGCCGCGGGACTCGCGGACCTTCAAGACCCCGTCCGGCCGCGGCGAGTTCGAGGTGTCCCCGATCGAGGTGCTCGAGGTGCCCGACGGGCACCTGCTGCTCCAGACCCTGCGCAGCCACGACCAGTTCAACACCACCATCTACGGCCTGTCGGACCGCTACCGGGGCATCGAGGGCGGGCGCCGGGTCGTGTTCTGCCACCGCGAGGACATCGCCGCGCTCGGCTGGTCCGAGGGCGACCACGTCGACCTGATCACACGCTGGGAGGGCGACGAGCACACCCGCTGCGCCCCCGGCTTCCGCCTGGTCGCCTACGACGTCCCGCGGGGTACCGCGGCGGCGTACTACCCGGAGACGAACCCGCTGGTGCCGCTGGACGCCACCGCGCTCAAGAGCAACCAGCCGGCGTCGAAGTCGGTGGTGGTCCGGCTCGGCGTCGCCGGGAGCGAGGAGTGCGACCCGCAGGGCGCCCAGGGTGCGGTCGGCGACGACGACAGCCACAAGACCTCGCCGGAGGTGTCGCACGTGTCCTGACCGCCGCCGGGGCGCACGGGGCGCACCACGGGACGACCACGCCGCCGGGGAGGGGCCGTGTCGGCTCAGCCGGTCGCCGTCGGCCTGGAGGTCGGGAGCGTCGCCGGCAGCAGCGCCGCGGCGGCCGCGCCGTCGACGAACGGGACCGTCGCGACCGACTGCTGGTAGCGGGTCAGTGCGTCGGACACCGGGATCCGCTCGAACTCGAGCAGGACCCGGATGTTGTCCAGCTCGATCGTCGCTGCCTCCGCGGCGCCGACCCGGGAGGCGACGTCGTAGTGGCGCAGCAGACCCGCGGTGACCGCCGAGACGATCGAGACGACCATCGCGATCAGGCAGGCCCCCTGCCAGACCTCCAGCTCCCCGATCCCCAGCGCCGAGGCGGCGGACTCGGTGAACGACGAGCTGCCGACCGCGGGCCCCGCGGTGGTCACCGTGCCGAGCGCCCCGGCGACGAGGCCGGTCACCGACAACCGGTTGGTCTGGCTGCGGCTGCGCCGGGTCCACTCCTGCAGCGCGGTCCGCTGCTGCGCGATGCGCGGCACCAGCATCTGACGGATCTGGGCGTCGTCCACGGTGGGCCCCTCCTGCTCGTCACGACGGACACCGGGGTCGTGGCGACGGGGCGACGGCGCCCGGCACCGGAGACCGTGTCACCAACGCGGTGGCCACGGCATCGTCACAACTGCGGATCCCCGGGGGCATCGCCGCCGGCCCCGACGCGACCCCGGTTCAGACCGGGTCCGGGAACATCCGCTCCGCGGTGACGTCGTCGCCGGCCGGGACCCCGTCGAGACCCACGGGTCCTCCTCACGTCGCGGGGCGGACGGGCTCGGGTGTGGACGCTGCGCGGGAAGGCGGGGTCGGTCAGCACGGGCCGGGTCGGCCGCCTGCGGCATCTCGGTCCTCGACGGCGAGGTGACCGCGGTGGAGACCGTCCGGAGGGTCTCCGGGCTCCGCCCGGGATCGGGCGGTTCATCGGGATCGACGCGCTGACGGTCTCGCCGCGGTCCGTCGCGCGGGGTCGTGTCGTCGCCCGAGCGGGATCCCGCCCGCGGGGCCGGGGATGGGACGGTGGGCGGGTGCAGATCGGAGCCGGCTGGCCGACCGTCCTCGCCGTCGTCACGCTGACCGCGATCGCCGCCCTGGCCGCCCGTGCCGGGGGCACCGGCACCGCACGGATGTCGGTGTGGGCGGCGGTCCGCGCCGTGGTCCAGCTCGCCGCGGTCGCAGGGGTCATCGTGTTCGTCGTCCGGCACTGGTGGGCGACCGCGGCGTTCGTCGTCCTCATGCTCGCCGCCGCCACCGTGACCTCGGCGCGACGGATGACCCGCCACCGGCGGGGGCTGCTCGCCGGACTCGCCCTCCTGGCCGGCACCGCCCCCGTGCTCGCCGTCGTCCTCGCCACCGGCGCCGTACCCCTCACCGGCGTCGCCGTCGTCCCCGTCGCCGGCATCGTCATCGGCGGCGCCATGACCGCCACCTCGCTCGCGGGCCGCCGGGCACTGGCCCAGCTCACCGACCGCCACGGCGAGTACGAGGCCGCCCTCGCACTCGGGCTCCTCCCCCGCGACGCCGCCGTCCTGGTCATCCGCTCCGCCGCCCACGACGCCCTGGTCCCCGCCCTGGACCAGACCCGCACCGTCGGCCTGGTCACCCTGCCCGGGGCCTTCGTCGGCGTCCTGCTCGGCAGCGGCGACCCCGTCCGGGCCGCCGTCGCCCAGATCCTCGTCCTCGTCGGGCTGCTCGCCGCCGAGACCGTGGCCGCGCTGGTCACCGTCGAGCTCGTCGCCCGGCAGCGGATCGTGCGCGACCCGCCCCACGACCGAGCGCCCGCGTGAACGGTGCCCGCCGTCCGGGTCGGAGGCGGTAGAGGCGGATCGCTGTACGGCGCGGTGCGGGCGGCGGCGCGGTCGTCGATCGGTGACGATCAGGTCGTCACCGATCACGGCGATCGGGCCGGGACCGAGGCGCTGCTCCTGCGGAACCCCGAGCGCAGGCGGCGCTCGCGACCGGTGGCCGTGTCGGACACGGCCGTCGGGATCTCCTCGGCGAGCCGATCGCGCAGGCCCGATCACGACGTCGACCTTCTCGGACGAGGCGCTAGAGGAGTCCGGACTCCCGGGCGACATGGACGGCGGCAGTTCGCGTCCGCACCTCGAGCTTGCGCATCGCGTTGCGAACGTAGGTCTTCACCGACTCGGGGCTCAATCCGAGCCGCCGACCCGCCTCGGCGTTCGTGGCTCCGGTCGCGACGAGTCGCAGGACGTCGATCTCGCGCGGGGTCAGGGAGATCGCGCTCGAACCTGTCGGCCTTCCTGACCTGTCCAGGTAGCGGTGGATGCGGTCGAGCCGACTGCGCAGGTACGGGTCTCGGGTCGCTCGGACGATGGCCGCCAGCTCGTCGAGGGCGGTCCGTTCGTCGACGAGTTCCGCATCCCCCGGCCGCTGTCCCGGCACCAGCAGCGCCGGGAGCTCGCGTTCGAGGTCGGCGACGAAGGAGACCAGGCCGCGGACGGCGCGGTCACCGATGGGCTCCTCGGTGCGCACCGCCCCGTAGATCACTCCGCGGACGATCTTCCCGAGTCGGAGCGGTACGGCCACGATCGAGGTGAGTCGCTCCTGACCGACCACGCTGCGGTCGTAGTCGTGGGAGATCGAGGTGCTCGATGCGTAGTCGCGCACCATGCACGGCTTGGAACGGGCGATCGCGGTACCACCGAGGCCCCGTCCACGGACGACCGTCAGGCCGTGCATCGCGTCGGTCACCGTGCCCACGAGCTGGTCGATGACGACCTGCTGGGTTCCGGCCGGGGTGACGTGGGTGGCGCCCCCGAACACGATCGGGATTCCCGTGCGGTCATGGATCGTGTCGAGCCGACGCCCGACCAACGAGTCAACGGTGGGTCGCTGCTGGTCGTCGATGACCATGTCTGCTCCTCGCCATGTCGATCAGCCCTTGAGATGCTGGTCCGGGGGCCGGGATGGTTCGTCAACGAGTTGCGACAGGAGGGAGATGCGGTTCACGGCCGTCTCGGCCGGAAGTTGCCTCCCCCGTAAGGGGATGGTCGCCATAACCACTCCGCGCCTGCCCCGTTCTGCCCAGTGAACGCGCGACGGAGCGTGTTCCCTGGCGAAGAGCGAACGTCACGACTCGGAGCCCGGTCGATGGGCCTGCCTATCCCCGGGCTCGGTGTCGGAGCCGGTCCGCGCTCCCCATCACGGCGGACCTCGATCGCTCCTTCGGCCCAGGTGACATCGTGCCCCGCCTCGTGTGCCGAAGCGGGAGCCCACGGAGGGTGAGATCTTGAGTAGAAGACTGGGCGGAACGCCCCGACGTTCCAAGCGGCTCGCCGCGGTGATCGCCGGCCTGACCACGATCGCGATCATCGGCGGCGCGTCGGTCGCGATGGCCACCGAGCCGACCCCGCCGCCGACCGGGCCCCTGGACCAGGCACTGGCTCAGGTTCCTGGACTCCCCCCGCTGAGCGACGACGACTTCTATCAGCCGCCGGCCCGGACCGAGGGCGACGTGGGCGACATCATCAGGTCGCGTTCCATCGTGGCGCCGGCGTTCCCCGAGGCCACCACGCAGCAGTTCATGTACGTGTCGAAGAACCAGAAGGGCGACGCGGTCCCGGTCACCGGCACCCTGCTGACCTCGTCCACCGCGCCGAAGAAGGACGCCCCGCTGGTCGTCGTCACGCCGGGAACCCGCGGACTCGGCAAGCAGTGCGCCCCGTCCAAGCAGTTCAACCTGGCCACCCTGGACCCGCGGGCGGCCGACTACGAGAGCGCCACCTACACCCAGTACCTGCTTCGCGGGATCAACGTGGTGGTGACCGACTACGTCGGCGGCGGAACTCCGCTGCCGCAGGAGTACCTGGTCGGTCGCTCCGAGGGCCAGAACGGCCTCGACGCCGTGAGGGCGGCACAGCGGCTCAACCCGGACGACGCGATCACCGACGCCTCGCCGGTCGGGGTGTCCGGCTACTCCCAGGGCGGCCAGGCGGCCGGCTGGGTCCAGGAGCTCCAGCCCGACTACGCGCCCGAGATCAACCTGAAGGGCGCGATCATCGACGCGCCGGTGCAGGACATGGTCGCCCAGATCGAGCACCTGAACGGGAACCCGACCGCCGGGGCCGGCTTCGGCCTGGCCGGCATGCAGGGCACCTCGGACGCGTTCGGCCTGGACATCCGCGACTACCTGACCGACACCGGCAAGAAGGTCTACGAGCGGCTCAACGCCTCCTGCACGGTCGAGGACATCGCCGGGTTCGGCACCATCACCACCGCCGACGTCACCGACCCGGACGTGCTCCAGCAGCCGCAGTTCCGCGACGCGCTCAAGGAGTCGCTGCTGGGTACGAAGAAGCCGGGCGCCCCGGCTTACATCTACCACGGCAGCGCGGACACGATCGTCCCGGCGAACTTCGGGCCGGCGCTGTTCAGCGGCTGGTGCCAGCAGGGCGCCGACGTGGAGTTCACCCAGCTCCCGGCCCAGGAACACCTGTCCGGCAACATCACCGGCACCCCGGCGGCCATCGACTGGATGGCCAAGCGTCTCGCGGGCGAGCCGCCGCGGTCCGGCTGCGTCCGGGGGTCTCAGATCCCGGTGACCTGATCCGAGCGGGCGGGCGCGACAGCGTCCTGCCCGCCGGGGCTCCTCCGCACCACGGAGGAGTCATGGGGAGCAGTGCCGGACGGACCGCCGTCTCCTTTCCGCCCGGCACGACCAGCGGCGCGCACGATCCATTCGGTCGTGCGCGCCGCTGTCGTTTCCGGCGCCGATCCCGCTACGCAGAACATCCCATTTCGGGTGTGCCGGACAAGTCGTGACCACCGGGATACTTCTGCTCCGTTTCACCTGGGCCGCAAGCCCTCTGAACAGGGAGTACGACATGGTTGATCAGGTTGATCGGGGGGCCTCACCGCCCGTTCCGCTGCGGCGGGTCGCGATCGCCAGCTGCGCCGGGACGACGATCGAGTTCTACGACTTCTTCATCTACGGCACCGCCGCAGCCCTGGTCTTTCCGACAGTGTTCTTCCCGGCATTGGGTCCGACCGCGGGAACGGTCGCATCGTTCGCGACATTCGCCGTGGCGTTCATCGCCCGACCGGCCGGCGCAGTCATCTTCGGCCACTACGGCGACCGCATCGGCCGCAAGCAGACGCTGATCTCGACGCTGCTGATGATGGGCATCGCGACGGTGCTCATCGGGCTGCTGCCGGGGGCGGCGACGATCGGCGCGGCAGCCCCGATCCTGCTGGTCGTGCTGCGGTTCGTGCAGGGCTTCGCGGTCGGCGGGGAGTGGGCCGGTGCCACGTTGCTGACCGCCGAGTACGCCCCGAAGGGCAAGCGCGGGCTCTACGGCGTGTTCCCGCAGCTCGGCACGGCGATCGCGTTCGCGCTGTCCAGCGCGACCTTCCTGGCCACCGGCTTGATCATGGGGGACACCGACCAGGCGTTCCTCGAGTACGGGTGGCGGATCCCGTTCCTGCTCTCGATCGTGCTGATCGCGGTCGGGCTCTACGTGCGTCTGAACATTCAGGAGACGCCGGCGTTCCGGGCGGCGCAGGCGCAGGCGGCCCGCGCCCGGCAGGAGGCGCCCACCAAGCAGAAGCTGCCGTTCCTGGACGTGCTGCGCGAGCAGCCCCGCGAGGTGCTGCTCTCCGGTGGAGCTCTGACCATGCTGTTCGCGTTCTTCTACATGGGCACCGCCTACCTGACCACGTACGGCACGAGCAAGGCCGGCGCGGGACTTCCGCGCACGACGGTGCTGTTGATCGGGATCGGCGCTGCGGTGGTGTTCGGCACCGCGATCGTCATCGCCGGTGTGCTCTCGGAACGATTCGGGCGCCGTCGAGTGATCATGTGGTCGTGTGGACTCGGGATCCCGTGGGCGCTGGTGCTGTTCCCGGTGCTCGACATCGGAACCGCTGCGGCGTTCGCGGTCGGGCTGACCGTCACGATGGTGATCTTCGCGGTGGCCTACGGCCCGGCGGGCTCGTACCTGCCGGAGCTGTTCGCGGCCCGGCACCGCTACACCGGCGCCGGTCTGGGCTACAACCTGGCCGGGGTGCTCGGCGGTGGGGTCACCCCGTTGCTGGCCCCGGGGCTGGCCGCGTCGTTCGGCGGCATCGCGATCGGCGTCATGATGGCCGCCTGCGCGGCGTTGTCGCTGGCCTGCGCGTGGGCGCTCAGCGAGACCAGGAACAAGGCACTCGAGCACGACAGTGACCGGCTGGTGGGTGAGCACGACGTCACGCCGGCCTGAGCGAGGCCGGGGAGGCGGGCCGCGCTCGGCCTCCCCGGCCCGCCGGACGGACCGGGGCACCCGGTACCTAGAGCAGACCGCGGCTGCGGGCCTCGTAGACGGCCGCGGTCCGGTTGTTCACGCCCAGCTTGCGCATCGCGTTGCGCAGGTAGGTCTTGACCGACTCCGCGCTGAGCCCGAGCTGGTCACCGGCGGTCACGTTGCTGGTCCCGGTGGCGATCACCCGCAGTACGTCCATCTCGCGCTGGGTGAGCAACCGGGCCCCGCCGGGTGTGTGCCGGGCGCCGCTGAGCTTGCGGTGGATGCGTTCGAGCCGCCGGCGCAGCACCTGGTCGGGGACCAGGCGCGCGATCCGGGACAGGTCGTCCAGCGCGGCGAGATCGGTGTAGTCGCCCCCGGCGGCGGGGCCGGAGGGGGTGCGCAGCAGCACGCCCAGATCGCCGGCGAGTCGCTCGGCAACCGTCCCTGCGGCACGCACCGCGGTGTCGCCGATGGCGATGCCGTCGCGGATCGCGCCGTACAGGACCGCGCGGACCCGGCCGCGCACCAGGACCGGGACGGCCAGGACCGACCGCAGCTTCTCCTGGACGACGACCGCATCGTCGTAGTCGTGGGTGATCGACCGGCTACCGGTGTAGTCGCGTACGACGCACGGCTTGCGGCGCAGCATCGCCTGCCCGCCCAGCCCGCGCCCCGCGACCACGGTCAGCCCGTTCATCGCCGGCGTCGACATCCCGACCAGCTGGTCGATGACCACCTGGTCGAGGTCGTCGGTACTGGGCCGCGTCGCACCACCGAACACGCACGCCAGCCCGGTCGCCGACTGCAGCTCGGGCAGCCGGCGACCGACCGATCGACTGACGGCGTCGTCGCCGTCGGGGTGGAAGTCCACGATGACCGTCCCGGTCTAGCCGCGGATGCGGCTGCCCTCCGAGGCCCACTCCTTCTCGCGGAGCTCGAACTTCTGGATCTTCCCCGTGGACGTCTTGGGCAGCTCGGCGAGCAGCTCGACCTCGCGGGGGGACTTGTATCGGGCGATGCGGCCCCGGACGTGCGCGAGGATGTCGTCCGCCCCGGCCTGCTGCTCGGGGCGCAGGACGACGAACGCCTTGGGTCGTTCGCCCCACTTCTCGTCGGGCACTCCGATCACCGCGGCCTCGAGGACCGCGGGGTGGGAGAGCACGGCCTGCTCGACCTCGACGGTGGAGATGTTCTCCCCACCGGAGACGATCACGTCCTTGGCCCGGTCACGGAGCTCGACGTAGCCGTCCGGGTGCTGCACGCCCAGGTCCCCGGAGTGGAACCAGCCGCCGGTGAACGCGGCGGCGGTGGAGTCCGGGTCGTCGTAGTAGCCCTTCATCACGGTGTTGCCTCGCATGACGATCTCGCCCATGGTCGTCCCGTCGGCGGGGACGTCGACGAGCTCGTCATCGGACCGGTTGGTCTCCACGATCCGGACGCGGTCGGCGACCACCATCGCGACGCCCTGGCGGGACTGCATCCGGGCCCGCTCCTCGGGCGTGAGGTCCTGCCACTCGTCCTTCCACTGGCACACCGAGTAGGGCCCGTAGGTCTCGGTGAGGCCGTAGACGTGGACGATCGTGAAGCCCATCGTCTCCATCTGCAGGATCGTCGTCGGGCTGGGCGGCGCGCCCGCGGTGGTGACCACCAGCGAGCGGTCCAGCTGATGGGCCTGCTCAGCGTTCATGATCGTGGTGACGACCGTGGGTGCCCCGTTGAGGTGGGTGACCCCATGTCGGTCGATCAGCTGCCAGATCGGGCCGCCGCGGACCTCGCGCAGGCAGACCTGGGTGCCGCCGGCCGCGACCAGGGCCCAGGCCGTGCACCAGCCGTTGCAGTGGAACATCGGCAGGGTCCAGAGGTAGACGCTGTCGGCGTCGTGCGCGGAGGTCTGGATCTGTCCCAACGAGTTGAGGTAGGCCCCGCGGTGAGTGTACATGACGCCCTTCGGGCGGCCCGTGGTCCCGGACGTGTAGTTGATCGCGATCGTCGCTCGCTCGTCGGCGATCGCCCACTGCAGCGGCGCGGTGTCGCCGTCGGCGCCGGCCAGGAAGTCGTCCAGCCAGACCGAATCGGGAACGTCCACCGTCGGTTCCGGGCCGTGGGGGTCGGTCGCGACGACCACGGTCCGCAGGTGGGGGAGCAGACCGGCCAGCGGTGCGACGGTCGGGGCGTACTCGGCGTCGACGACGAGCACCGTCGCGCTGCAGTGCTCGAGGATCCAGCGCACCTCGTCGGTGGCCAGCCGGGTGTTCACCGCGACCAGAACCGCCTCGACGAGCGGCACGGCGAAGTGCGCCGCGAGCATCTCCGGGACGTTGGGCATCAGGTAGGCGACCCGGTCACCGGGCCGGACCCCGGCGGCGCGCAGCGCGCGCGCCCGGCGCTCCACCGCATCGAAGAGCTCGTGGAAGGTCCAGCTGCTCGTGCCGTGCACGACCGCCGGCTTGTCCGGAAGGACGGTGGCCGACCGGTGCAGGAACGACAGCGGTGTCAATTCCGTGATCCACGTTTCCATGGCGGGGAGTGTCGGGTCACAGGCGACTCGCCAGAAGGCCGGAGACGAGGATTCGGCGCACTCCACAAACATCGTTGTCGCAGCCGCCAAAACCGCGTGCGGGGTCTGGTCACCGGCTGTCCACCCTGGTGTCGTCACCGACGGCGCTGGAGTTCACCCGGCCATGGACCGGACCGCCACAGTCATACGAAGGAGTACCGACTGGTGACCGAGACGAGCAACCACTCCGCACAGCGCCTGCCCGAGAACCCGTTTCCCGACCGGGTCGACGGCTCCGCATCAGCAGTTCCGCCCGCCGCACTCGCGCGATCGCGCGGCACCGACTTCTTCTGGGTCGAGGACCTGCTGGACACCCGGGAACGGGACCTGCTCCATCGGGTACGTGAGTTCTGCGATCACACCGTCGCTCCGGTCGCCAACGACTACTGGGAACGCGCTGAACTCCCGGTTCCGCTGATCGAGGGCTACAGCAAGCTCGGGGTCGCCGGCGGCGCGCTGATCGGACCCGGTTGCCCGGGCCTGTCCCCGCTCGCCGAGGGCATGATCTCCGCCGAGCTGGCCCGTGGCGACGGCAGCATCGCGACCTTCAACGCGGTGCACTCGGGCCTGGCGATGACCACCGTCGCGTTGCTCGGCTCAGACGAGCAACGCGAACGGTGGCTGCCGTCGATGGCCGCCGTGGAGTCCATCGGCGCGTTCGCGCTCACAGAGCCCAACCACGGCTCGGACATCGTCAAACTCGAGACCCGGGCGCACCGCGAGTTCGACGGTTCCTGGACGCTGACCGGGCGCAAGCGATGGATCGGCAACGGCACCGTCGCCGACATCGTGGTCGTGTGGGCCCGTGACGACGACGGCGACGTCGGCGCGTTCGTCATCGAGCACGCCAACGGGGCCGGGGACCCGGAACCCGGATACGCCGCCCGCCGGATCACCGGCAAGGCCGCGAACCGGGCGGTCTGGCAGGCCCAGATCGAGCTCGACGAGGTGCGCATACCTGCGGATCACCGGCTGGCCGGGTCACGGAACTGGGCCGACACCAGCCGCGTGCTCGCCAAGTCCCGCCAGACCGTGGCCTGGGAGGCCCTCGGACACGCGGTCGCGGCCTACGAGGCGGCCACGACCTACGCCCTGCATCGCGAGCAGTTCGGCCGGCGCATCGCCGGGTTCCAGCTGATCCAGGACAAGCTCGCGCACATGCTGGCCGACATCACCGGCATGCAGGCGATGTGTGTGCGGATGTCACAGCTCCAGCAACAGGGCAGGGCGGCGGTCGAGCACGCGGCGATCACCAAGCTGGCCACCGCGTCCGGGGCCCGGCGGGTGTGCGGGGTCGCCCGCGACATCCTCGGCGGCAACGGGATCCTGCTCGACCACCACGTCGCCCGCCACCACGCCGACATCGAAGCCGTCTACACCTACGAAGGTACCGACTCCGTCCAGTCACTGATCGTCGGGCGGGCCATCACCGGCATCAGCGCTTTCGTGTGATGAGTACACCCGATCCTGACGGCGCCGCGGCCGGCCGCAACGACAGCGGGGGAAACGGGGACCTGCCCGCGAGGACTCCGGAACCGACGCGCCGACAGGTTCTCTCCGAGGTGCTGGACAACACCGAACGCGACCTGGAGCAGATGGTCGAGTCGGTCGTGCGGCAGATCCTCGACCAGATCAACATCTACCAGCGCGACGGCCTGGTGCCCGTCGAGGACCTGCGGCGATCGGTGCGCGACAACCTCGTCCAGATGATCGCCGCGCTGCGGTCCCCGCGAACGTCGCACGAGCTGGGCGCCCCACGCGAGACCGCCCGCCGCCGCGCCCAACAGGGCGCGCCGCTGCCCGAGGTCATCCGCGCCTTCCGGCTGTGCTTCGCCGGACTGTGGGACCGGCTCGCCGACGAGATCCGCGCATCGCCGGACCCGGACACCATCGACACCGTCCTGACCGCTGCCACCACGATCTGGCGGCTCACCGACGACTTCGCAGTCGCCCTCACCGAGGCCCACCGGGAGACGACCGCCGACCTGCTCGCCGCGCAGCACCGCCGCCGATCAGCGCTCGCCGAGGCCCTGTTCACCGGGGAAACGGCGCCCCAGTCCCTGCCCTGGGAGATCTCGACCCTGCTGGGATTCCCCTCCGACAGCGATCTGGTGGTCGTCTCCTCGGAGTGCAAGGTCCCGGGCGAGGAAGGTCTCCCGGGCATCGAGACCCGCCTCGCGCGCCGCGGCATCGTCTCGGTCTGGCGCCTGGCCCCGGCCCGGCAGATGGGCGTCATCGCACTCGGCTCGGTGGACACCGACGACGTCCTCGACGAGCTCCGTCAGGTCGCCCGCACCCGCACCGGTGTCAGCCCTCGGTTCCGCTCGCTGCGCGAGACCCCGCGGGCCCTGCACCTGGCAGGAGTCGCCGCGGCCGCGCACCCCATCGACGGCGCACTGGTGACCACGTTCAGCGGCAGCCCGCTGGCCGGCCTGATCGCCCAGCACCACGGCGAGAGCCTGCGCCTGGTCCGCGAGGTCCTCGGCGCCGTCATGGACCAGCCCACAGAGGAACGGGACCTTCTGCTCGCGACCGCCCGCGCCTGGTTCGACGCCGACGGGTCGGCCGAGCGAGCCGGGGCGGCGCTGTTCTGTCACGCCAACACCGTCCGCTACCGGATGCGGCGCATCCAGGAACTGTCCGGACGCGGCCTGGCCAAACCGTGGGAGGTCGCGGAGTTCGCGGCCGCCCTGCAGGCCGCGGCGATGCAGCGCGATCGCCGGGACCGGCCGACACCCCCCGAACGAGGAGAGCAATGAACAAGATCGGCGTCGTCGGTTGCGGCCTGATGGGCGCGGGCACCGCCCCGCCCCCGCTGCTGGCGCGCATGGTCGAAGCCGGCTTGCCCGGCAACAAGTCCGGCCGCGGGTTCCACAGCTACACCTGACCGCGGGGCAGGCGCGTCGCCACGACGGACAACGCCACACCCCACTCACCCCGGCACCTCGTCGCACCGAGCTGTCCCCGGGGGCGACCCCCTGCGCCCGGAACACGGCGCGTCCTGCCCAGGAAAGGCCACCGACATGGCGTCACCCCGGATCACCGAACCCGGCGACCACCGGCCACACCCTGCCCACGCACAGGATCCATGCGACGTCACCACCGTGGTCGACACCGACCGCTACCCGATCCACCGCACCGACACCCCCGACTGGCGCACCTCCGCGGCCGCGGTCCGCTCCGCCCTCGACCGGACCGGCTGCGCGGTCCTCGCCGGCTTCATCAGACCGGAACACCTCGACCGGCTGCGCGCCGAAGGCGACCGGATCGCGCCCGACGCGCACTACGAGACCGCCCGCGTCAACGTCTACAACACCGACGTCGACGACCTCGACCCCGACCTCGCCCGCGAGCACCCGGCCCGTGTCGTCATGGACCGCGGCAACGCCTTCGTCGCCCGCGACCGCATACCCGAAGACCTGACGATCCACCGGCTCTACCGCGACCCGCGGGTGCACGCCTTCCTCGCCGCCTGCGCAGGTCTGCCCGCCCTCTACGAGCTCGCCGACCCGCTGGCCGGGTTGTGCCTCAATGTCATCCCCCCGGGCCGGTCGCATCCCTGGCACTTCGACACCAACGAGATCGCGATCAGTCTGCTCACCCGCGCTCCCTCGACGGGCGGACGGTTCGAGTACTGCCCCGACATCCGCGCGACCGACCGGGAGAACACCGGCGACGTCGCTGACGTCCTGGCTGGGCGCCGCACCGAGCTGGTCCACGGCCTCGCGCTCACGCCCGGCGACCTGCAGCTGTTCCGGGGCCGCTACTCGCTGCACCGCGTCACTCCGGTCGGCGGGACGCGCGCCCGCCACACCGCGATCTTCTCCTTCTCCACGCGGCCCGGCGTCGTCGGCACCGAGGAACGGACACGCCAGCTCTTCGGCCGGGTCCTCTCCGAGCATCGCGCCGCCCAGCCGCAGGTCGACGACCTCCTCATCTGACCCCCGAGACATGCCGGCCGCGACCGTCCACCACGACAGGAAACTCCCATGACCCAAACCGGGCTACCCGAACGGACCTACGGCAACGAGGACTCCCTGCCCCGGGTACCGCTTCCGACACTCGAGCAGTCGGCGCAGCGGTTTCTCGAGTGGTGCGCGCCGTTGCTCGATCGCGGCCAGCAGCGCGCCACCGAGGCCGCCACAGGCGAGCTGCTCGCGCCGAACAGCGCCGCCCGCACACTGCAGGCCGCCCTCGAGCGCTACGAGTCCGCCGAGGGAGTCCACAGCTGGCTGGACTTCTTCTGGGCCCACCGCTACCTGGGCCGACGCGACCGAATCGCGGTCAACGCGAACTTCTTCTTCCAGTTCCACCCGTCCACCGCCGACCAGGCCACCCGCGCCGCCGAACTCACCGTCGCCGCCCTCGAGCACAAGGCCCAGCTCGACGCCGAGACGTTCCCACCGGTCGTGACCCGCCGGATTCCGCAGTCCATGATCCAATCCAAGAGGCTGTTCTCGACCACCCGCATCCCCGGCGTCCCGCTCGACTCGGTCCGCGGCCCGTTCACTCCGGACTGGCCGGGCCCCAGCGACGCACGGCACGTGATCGTGCTCTGCCGGCGCCGGATGTATCGGATGGATGTCGTCGGCCCGGGCGGCGTCCCGCACACGGTCGACGAGGTCGCCGAGGGAATGCGCTTCGTGCTCGCCGCGGCCGATGCCGCGACGCCCGTGCAGAACGGCATCGGATCGCTCACGACCATGGCCCGGCCGGACTGGGCGAGAACCCGCACGGCCCTGACCAGCCTGGACCCGTCGAACAAGACCGCCCTCGACGAGATCGAACGCGCCCTGTTCGTGGTGTGCCTCGACCAGGACACCCCCACCGACGACACCGGCATCTGCAGGGCGCTGCTCGGTGGCGACAGCGGCAACCGCTGGTTCGACAAGGCCCTCTCGTTCATCGTGCTCGCCGATGGCACCGCCGGGCTCAACATCGAGCACTGCGAGCTCGACGGAACGACCATCCTGACCTTCATCGACGCGCTCTGCGAGCCGCCGGCCGAGCCGCAGGCGCGGAGCCAGGGGACACCAGTGGTGTCGGCGTTGAGGTTCACGCTCGACTCCGACCTCCGGGACGCCGTCGCCTCCGCCGGTACCGCGTTCGACCTGTACCTCGCCGAGACCGCCACCCTGCCGGTGGTCATCGAGAGCTTCGGCGCCGACCACGCCAAGGCGGTGGGCTGCTCCCCCGACGCCTTCGTACAGCTGGCGTTCCAGCTCGCCCATGCACGAGCCAAGGGCCACGTCGGCGCCACCTACGAGTCGATCGCCACCCGCATGTTCCACCACGGCCGCACCGAGGCGATGCGCGTGGTCACGCCGGAGGTCGTCGCATTCGTCGCGGCGATGGACGACCCCGAGATGCCCGACGACACCCGCCGGACCGCCTTCTTCGCAGCCGCGGAGGCCCACAGCCGGCGCGCTCGCCAGTGCCAGTCAGGCCGCGCACCCGAACAACATCTGTGGGCCCTGCAGATGCTCCAGGAGACCAGCGGCGTCGAGCTGCACGCGACCGAACCGATCGAGCTGTACTCGACACCGGGATGGGAGATCATGCGCAACGACTACCTCTCGACCAGCTCGATGCCCTCGACCAGGGTCCGCCACTTCGGTTTCGGCTCCACCAGCACCCAGTGCATCGGCCTGGCCTACACGCTGCTCGCCGACCAGCTCCGCCTCCACCTCAGCACGCCGGCCTCCGCCGCCCGCCCGATGGAGGCATTCGCGCGCGAGCTGGAGGTGGTGCTGGCCGAGCTCCGACAGCTCCTCGGCCCGGGTGAGCAGGCCACCCACACGTCCGACCCCGCTCACAGGTCGTGAGCTCGGCCCTGACGCCGGCCACGTCGCCTGCGGTGGTCCCGGTCCTCCAGGGAGGATCTGGGACTGCCCAGGCTCTTCTCGACCCGGTTCCGGTAGGTGGGTCAGGCCGCTGGGGCGGTGTCGAGCAGTGTCTCGTACTCGATCGGGGTCAGGCGACCGAGGCTCTGTCGGCGTCGGCGTCGGCGTCGGCGTCGGCGTCGGCGGTTGGTGGTCTCGATCCGGGGCACGATCGCGAGCCGGAGCTCGGCTCGTGTCTGCCGGCGGCAGCGGTTGAGGAGGTACTTCCGCAGCGGGCCGAGGAAGGACTCCATGGCTGCGTTGTCGGCGCAGGTCCCGACCCGTCCCATCGAACCTCGGAGCTGAGTACTGCGGGGTTCGCGCTGGTAGACGCGTGATCGAACTGGGTGGGTGTTGACCGCAGCGCGTTGACCGCAAGCGCGGAGGTCATGCGGCGGGCAGGGAGCTCACGGGTGCGCTTCCGGTCGGTCCGGGGTGGGGCTGCCCCGGGACAGCGACGGGCCGTTCCCCGACCCGCCCCGACCGCACGGTCGTCGACCGGTCGGATGCCCTGTCGCCGAGGGAGACCTCGACGCGGAGACGCATACGCGATAAGGTCACGGATACTGTTCCCGCTCTCATCCTCACCCAGGGTGAGGATGACAGCCGATCGGTTTCCCCACAGGTTCACCCTCGTGACCCGGGCTGGCCCTCGACACCTGCTGAGCGCGTTCCGGTCCGACACCGGCGCGGTACAGCCTGTTCCCGAGGACTCGATGTCATGACCGGATCACCGTCCCAGCCCGTCGACGGGGACCTGCAGCAACGGACGTCACCGACCGGACGCCCCCGCCCGGACCAGGCCGACCTGGCGCCTCCCACCGACGGAGTCGAGAGGGTGGTCGGTCTGCGCGCCGAACTCGCGCATGCCGGCGCGGCCGTCTCGGTCGTCAGTCTCATCGGCGATGTGGATCTGGCGAGCAGGCACGTGCTGGCCGTCGCGCTGGACGGCGCCGCGGTGGCTGCAGGTGTAGGCGGTCGTGTCGTTCTGGATCTCGACCGCGTGAGCTTCATGGGGGCGTGCGGGCTCGGTCTCGTCCTCGCCGCCCACGCAACCGCGTCAGGACTGGGTGGCGCGGTGATACTCGTCCTCGACGGCGACGCCCCGGCCGCACGTGCAGTCAGTCTCCTCGTCGGTGCGGGCCCGGACATCCATCCGACGCTCACCGCCGCTCTCGCCGCCGCAGCCGCGTGAGCACCGCACCCGACGACCCCCCAGGGTCCACCCCCCACCGGCGCAGCTCGACGAGCGCACCGAGTGACTCGGTAACCGCTGCCCTCGACCAACTCGCCGACGGCACCGCCGCCCGGTGTGAGACCTGCGGGGTCAGGATCCCGGATCGGCGGCTACGCCTCCCACCCGCCACCGACCGATGCGTCGATCACCTCTCGCTCGTCCCACCCCGACCTCGCGTCGTGCTCGTCACCGGCGACGTGCTGTCGGAATGAGGGAACACCCCACCGACCGGACCGAGAACCGAGCGCGACGACGTCCCACCGCACCGACCGGAACCCGAACACCGCCCCAGTCGACACCCTCCCGCGTCATGCGGACCTCGGCCCACGGGAGACATGTCCTGAGGGTCCGTGAGTCTCCGCAGCCGCGTCCTCGCTCATCGCGCGTCGGCTGCGGGAGCTGTGGCACCGTCCGTGGCATGGCTGGCCACCAGAACCTCGGCGAGCAGGCACGACGACAGCACCGTGCTGCGGTGGAGCGGTTCCTGCGATGGCGCGACGACGACACCGGCCCGACCACCGACGGGTCCTGGCGTGCACCCTGCCGGTCGACCGGGACGCCGCGAATCACGGACCTGCCACCGTCGACGAGGCTCCGCCCCGCCGCCCACAGCCGCCAGGCGTCGCGGCATGGCCGCCGCAGCCGGGCCGACACCGACCCGAGAACGGCCCGATCCCGACCGGGCCCGGCAGGGATGGTTCCGTCGGGGCCCGGGCGGTTGCAGATCATCCTCGACCGACCTCGCGCGACGACACCGACGCGCGACCGCACGACCGTGTCCTGAACGCCCTCACCGACGGACAACGCGGACCCGGCGCAGCCCTGGCATGGCAGCGACCGGAGTCGCTGGCCGCCCCGAACGATGGTCCCGTTCCCCACGCCGTAGACGTGTCCCGAATGGTCTGGTCGACGGTTGGCCACGACATCGGCTCATCTCCGCCCGATCACGGCCCACGAGCCGACCACAGCACTCAGCCTCGACGTGGCTACTCGACGTGGCGGTCAATCCTTCTCGTGCGGCCGGGCGGCGTGGCCAGCGCGTCCGCGCGTGCGGCGCCGCTCCTTCATCTCCGCCTCCATCACGTGCCGCCGCCCCGCGACCAGCTCGTCACGCACCGCGCGGTCCAGGTCGAGCACGGTCCGGTAGTAGCCGTCGTCGTACTCCTCGACGACCTGGAAGCTCCACCGGCCCGCGACGACGTTCAGCCCGATCAGCTCGATGGTGATCCGGTCGGCGAGATCGTCCCGTCCGATCCCCCGCAGGCCGTCGACGACCTCGTCGAGCATCTCGTCGGCGTAGCCGGTCATCTGGTGGAAGGCGTAGAGATGGCCGCGGGCCCGCTCGATCGTCTCGACGGCCTCGGCCAGCTTCCCCACCGCGGCCACGGCCTCGTCCGACACACCCTCCGGTCGGAGGTGCTCCGGGGTCGGTCGGTCGTCGTCGCGGGGGTCGTGGCGTTGGCTGACGGGAGACTCGGGCATGTGTGGGTCTTCCCCGTTGTGGCGAGCAGGAACCGTTCCCGCGACCAGCTCCGGTGCGGTCGACCGGGCCAGGACGACCGAGCAGGGTGCCCGCTCGGCGCCCCGGCCGAGGCTGCCCGAGGTCTCCTGCGCGTGGTGCCGGTCCGCGACGCCACGGGCGAGGTCGTCGCCGCGATGAGTGTGTCGGTCCCGAGCTCCCGGATGAACGACGACAAGCGGCGGGACGTCCTGGGGGTGCTGCGCGGCTGTGCGGACCGACTGCCGGACCGGCTCGGCCACCAGCCCGCCGCGCAGACGGTCACAGGCCGGCGCTGATGCCCCGGGTGGAGGTGATGTGGTCGGGCGTCTCGCCGGCGAAGTCCCCGGTAGACAGGGTGCCCGCCCGCTCGATGAGCAGTACGACTGCCTCGGCGTCCGCGGACGGCCGGTGCTCGACGCCGCGCGGCACGACGTAGACGTCCTTCGGGCCGAGCCGCACGAAGTGGGTGTTCCCGTCGTCCCGGATGCCGATCTCGATCGTCCCGGAGAGGACCAGGAACAGCTCGTCGGTGTCCTCGTGGGTGTGCCACACGAAGGTGCCGTCGAGACGGGCGAGCTTGACCGAGCGGCCCTCGACGGTGGCGAGCAGCCGGGGCGCCCAGGACTCGTCGAACGTGGCCAGGACCTCGTCAATGTTCGTCGCGGAGGTGTTCACCCGGCAATTCTCCGCCTCGCGGCCGCGCCTCCGACAGTGCGATAGAATGCATGTGTCGAAAGATTTGTCGCAGCCTCTGCACCGCGTGGTGGTGCTCGTCGACGAGGGCGGCAATCCGTTCGAGTTCGCCTGCCTGACCGAGGTGCTCGGGATCGACCGGCCCGAAGTGGCCGGGCTGCTCTACCGACTATCCTTCTGCACCTTCGCGCCGGAGGTGACGGTCCGGCAGGGCTTCTTCACGATGACCGGCCTCGCCGGGCCAGCGGAGCTCGACCGCGCCGACACCCTCGTCGTCCCGAACCGGCCCGACGTCGATACCCCGGGCGACCCGCAGGTCCTGCGGGCGATCCGGCGTGCGCACGAGCGCGGGGCCCGACTCGTCGGAATGTGTACCGGCGCGTTCACCCTCGCCCGCGCGGGGGTGCTCGACGGCAGGCGCGCGACCCTGCACTGGCAGTGGGCCGATCGGTTCCGCGCCGAGTTCCCCGGTGTGGACCTGCACCCGGACGTGCTGTTCGTCGACGACGGCGACGTCCTCACCGCGGCGGGCAGCGCCGCCGCGCTGGATCTAGGGCTACACCTGGTCGGCCGGGACCACGGGGCCGACGTGGCGGCGGCGGTCGCCCGGCGACTGGTGTTCACCGGGCACCGCCCCGGTGGGCAGCGCCAGTTCGTCGAGACTCCGATGCCGGTCGCCGGCGCGCAGGGCCCGCTCGCGGCGGTCGTCCGGTGGGCGCTGGGGCATCTCGACGAACCGGTCACGGTCGACGAGCTGGCCCGCCGTGCCGGCGTCAGCCGGGCCACCCTGCACCGCCACTTCCGCCGGGGGCTCGGTGTGACGCCGTTGGACTGGCTGCACGCCCAGCGGGTGGCGCGGGCCCGACGGCTGCTCGAGGTCACCGACCTTCCGGTGGAACGGGTCGCCGCGCTCGCCGGACTCGGTTCCGGGACGAGCCTGCGCACCCATCTGCGGACGGCGACCGGCCTCACGCCCAGTGCGTACCGGGCGGCCCGACGCGGAGGTGCCCCGGCCGGTCCGGTTGCCCGGACGTGATCGCTGTCGCAGCCCCGCCACGCCCCGTGCGAAGCCGGCGGTCGGGGGTCTCACTGGTCGTCCCGGACGGCCTGTTGGCCGGGGTGACCCGCACGGTCTTGCAGACCGCACTGGACACCGAGATGACTGAGCACCTGGGCTATGAACCCGGCGACCGCTCCGCGTCGCGCGACAACAACCACCGCAACGGGAGCTCGCCGAAGACGGTGCGCACCGAGGTCGGGCCCACGCCAGTCTACGACCAGATGTCGAGAAGATCAGGAACGGTCCACTCTCAGATGACGCTGCTCTGTCCGACCCGCCACCGCGATCACCTCCGGCAGGAACACCCGAGTCGGCACATCCACCGGCACCAGGTCCGACAACCGGCGCTCCGACGGCGGCTTCGTCCATCCAGCACGAGGCGTACCGAGGAAACTACACAGCATCCAACTGTACGGTATTGCAGCTGACCGGGGTCTGCCTGCTATCTCGACATTCCCGCCACGTCGGTGTGTCGCATCAGGACCCCACCCTACTGAGAACACTGAACAGATGCATCATTTCGGCACCTGTGGTGCATTGACGATCAGCCGAGCGGTGGTCGCCCGACGAATGAGCTTCGGCGCGAGCACGACCTCTTCGGGAGCACCCAGATCTCCCTCCAGTCGGCCTACGGACCGCTGGACGGCCAGTGAGGCGAGCTGCCTCGAGTCCTGCGCGACGGTCGTCAGTTCGAAATACGGAAGCCGGGCCACTCGACTGTCGTCGTATCCGATCACCGAAACGTCCCCGGGAACGTGGACGCCGAAGCGCTGAAATGTGCTGATGATGCCTGTGGCGCAGCTGTCGTTGTACGCGACGACAGCGGTCGGCAGATCACCTTCGAGCATCCTGCTCGCTGCTGTCACACCGTCGTCCTCGGTTGCGCCGCCGGCTACGACCCTGATCCGCTTCCGAAGCCCCTGCGCGGCCATCGCCTCCTCGTAGCCGCGGCGGTGCTCGACCGCACTGGCGTCGGGTCCCCCGTCGACGTGAACGATCGCGGAGTGTCCCAGCTCACGCAGGTGCTCCACTGCGAGCTGCGCGCCGGCCGCGCCGGCCGTGCGAACGGTGTCGACGACCGCACCCCCCGAACTCTGACCGATCACCACTGTGGGGACCTGCTCGGAGAGCCCTCTCAGGTCCTCCTCCGACAGCGACCCCACCCCGAGAAGCACCAAGGCCTCGCATCGACCTGCAAGTAGCGGCTCGACAGCACGGTCCGCGCTGCGACCAGGAGTGATCGCGCTGAGGGCGACGTCGTACCGTGCTGCCTCGGCCGAGGCGTAGATGTGCTCGACGACTTCGGAGTCGAACGGCCGCCGGATCGCGTAGGTCACTCCGATCAGCCGGGACCGGTGACGAGCAAGCACACGCGCTGCCGAGTCGGGTTGCCATCCGAGCTCCCGAGCGGCGGCGAGCACGCGTTCACGACTTTTCGCACTGGGACCGGCGGCGTCGCGCACCGCCAGCGAGGCGAGCCCCTTGGACACGCCCGCGCGGGCGGCGACGTCGGCGAGTGTCGGCCGCGCACGAGGCCCTGCGTCTGACGGCATGGTCTTCCGTTCTGCAGTGGTTCGGGCTCGCACCATACCCGATCACCCCTTGACCGACGACTGGGTCGGCGTGCATGCTGCGGCAGCCTTAAACCGGTTTAGGTACACCGAGTTGAACCGGTTTCAGACTTCGGCTCAGTGAGGAGCAGTATGCGGAAAGAGCAGCAGAGCTACGACGTCGTCGTCTGCGGCGGAGGGTTGGCGGGATTCTCGGCGGCGGTCGCTTCCGCCCGACACGGCGCCCGGACCTGCCTGGTCCAGAACCGTCCGGTCCTGGGCGGCAACTCGTCCTCGGAGATCCGAGTGACACCGCACGGCGCCGCGGCCTTCCACGGGTACGCCCGGGAGACCGGGATCATCGGTGAGGCGCTGTGCGAAGAGCGCGCCCGCAACCATGAACCGATCACCGAGAACGGCTGGACCAACAGCGTCTGGGACCTCGTGCTGTACGACATCGCGGTGCGGACCCCGAACCTGACGCTGCACCTGAACTCGTCGGTGCACGGCGTCGACATGGCGGCACCGGACAGGATCGGCGGTGTGCGCGTCCGGGTGGAGAACGCCGAGGTCGACATCCAGGTCACCGGCCGGACGTTCATCGACTGCACCGGTGACGGGACGGTCGCCGCACTGGCGGGCAGCGACTGGCGCACCGGGACCGAAGCGAGGTCGGAGTTCGACGAGCCGCACGCCCCGGCCACGGCGAGCGCCGGGGTCATGGGCAGCTCGCTGCACTTCAAGACCGTCGACGTCGGCCACCCGGTCCCGTTCGCCGCACCCGACTGGGCGGTGCGCTACGACGACCCCTCCTTCTTCCACCGGGGAGGGCGGGTCCCCAAGACCCTGCGCAGCGGTTACTGGTGGATCGAGATCGGTCCACCGTGGGACACCCTGCACGACAACGAGGCGATCCGGCACGAGCTGACGAGGCACGTGCTCGGGATCTGGGACTACATCAAGAACCGGGACCCGCAGCTCTCGTCCCAGGCGGCGAACCTCGCTCTCGACTGGGTCGGCCAGGTTCCGGGTAAGCGGGAGAGCCGCCGCATCGTCGGGCAGCACCTGCTCACCGAGAACGACCTCATCGACCGGACCGTGTTCGACGACGAGGTCGCCTTCGGCGGCTGGTACGTCGATCTGCACACCCTCGGTGGCCTGCTCGCCGACACCAGCGAGCCCCTCAACGCCCAGGAGCTCGACCCGACCTCCGACTACGGCGCGAAGACCAACGTGGGGCCGTTCGGTATCCCTCTACGGATCATGCTCGACGGGACCGTCCAGAACCTGCTGCTCGCCGGACGCAACGTCAGCGCGACCCACGCGGGCATGGGCTCGATCCGGGTGATGAGCACCTGCGCGGTCATGGGGCAGGCGGCCGGCACCGCCGCCGCCCTGGCCGTCGCCGAGGACGCTCCGGCGGCCGACATCCCGATCACGCTGGTCGGCGACGTCCAGCAGGCCCTGCTCCGGGACGGCTGCTTCCTGCCGAACGTCGCGAACGACGACCCGCTCGACCTGGCCCGCCGCGCGACGATCAGCGCCAGCAGCTCGGACACCCTGCACGCGGCCGCTCCCGGCGACCCGGACGGCCTCGGAGGCCTCGGGCACTGGACCGACCACCCCGTGTTCCCGGTGGCAGGGCGACTCGAACGCCGCTGCGCACAGTGGATCGCGCTCGGCGCCGAGCCGCGGCTGGACTCCGTCGCCCTCTACCTGAGCAACGACTCGGACGACCCCCAGACCGTCGAACTCGAGCTGCACGCCGTCGACGACATCTGGGACTACCGGGTCCACCCGGGTACCCCGCTCGCGAAGACCAGCATCGAGGTCCCCCCGGGCGTCGCCGGCGGCTGGGTCGTCTGGGACCTGCGGCTCGGCGGCGACGAGCTCGAACCCCGCTCCTACGTCCGGGTCACCGCGGCCCCGAACCCGCATGTCGAGTGGCATCCCGCCGGGTCGGTGCAGCCCGGTCACATCGCCACCTACGAAGCGGCCCCGGGGCTGTACCGCCGGTTCGGCGGGGGGACGACACTCAGCTTCCGGGTCGAGCCGCCGCAGCAGGTCTACGGGCCGGAGAACCTCGTCACCGGTGTGACCCGCCCGCACCGCCACACCAACCTGTGGCGCTCGGCCCCCGGCCGGGAGATGCCCCAGTCGCTGGAGCTCCGCTGGGACCGGCCGCAGGAGATCCGGCAGGTGCAGCTCACCTTCGCCGGGCACCTCCTGCGCGAGTACCACGCGCAGCCGCCCTTCTTCCGGGACCCGCAGTGCGTGCGCGACTACACGATCGAGGCCAGGACCAACGGGGCCTGGCGTCCACTCGTCGAGGTCACGGACAACCTGACGACCCGCGTGGTGCACGACCTCGACGAGGCCGTCGTCACCGACCGGCTGCGCCTGGTGGTCCGCGCGACCAACGGAGATCCCGCGGCCGGGGTCTACGAGATCCGCTGCTACTCCGCGGCCCCGTGCACACCGGTGAGCTTCCCGCCCGCGGCCACGCCCGGTGGCGCGTCATGAGCGCGGTCGTCATCCGTTCCGAGCGCGACGTCATCGACTTCGTGCAGGCGCACCCGACCGGGAGTGCGCGGACCCGGATCCTGATGCTGATCGCGCTGGGCAGTGTCTTCGGCGACGCCTACGACCTCAGCAGCATCGGGATCGGGATCGCCTCGCTGCGGGCCGAGATGCAGCTCACCGCCGTCCAGGTCGGCATGGTCACCTCGATCACCGCGGTGGGAGCACTCGTCAGCTCGCTGCTGGGCGGCTACATCGCCGACCGCACCGGACGGTTCAAGCTCTTCATCATCAGCGGTGTCCTCCTCGTCCTGGCCCCGATCGGGGCGGCGTTCGCACCCAGCTACGAGGTGCTCGTCCTCTGGCGCCTGGTCATCGGCATCGCGATCGGTCTCGACATGCCGGTCGCGTTCAGCTTCATGGCGGAGCTGGTCAACACACGTGGCAAGGCGCGCTGGATGAACTTCTGGCAGCCCGCCTCCACCGTGGCGGTCATGGGCGCCGCCCTGGTCGCACTGCCCGTCTACTTCGCCGGCGCCTCCGACGACCTCTGGCGCTGGACCGTCGGACTCGGTGCCGTCCCGGCCCTGGTCGTCGTCGTGCTCCGGCTCGTCTACGCCGAGGAGAGCCCGCTCTGGGCGGTCAAGCACCAGGGGCTGCACGCTGCGGCGAAGATCCTGGAGAAGAGCTACCGGGTCACCACCGTCGTCGAGGCCGACGAGGCGAAACCGGCACGGGACGACGGCTACCGACTCTCGACGATCTTCAACCGGAAGTTCCGGGCCAGAACCGTCCTGGCCTCGATGGTGGCCGGGATGCAGGCGATGCAGTACTACGCCATCGGCTTCTACCTGCCGGTCATCGCCGGGCTCATCTTCGGGACCGATCTGGTCGCGATCGTCCTCGCGACCGTCACCGTGCACACGTTCGCCCTGGTCGCCGGCCTCCTCCAGACCCAGCTCGTCGAGCGGTTCGGCCTCTGGAAACTGACGTTCATCGGGTTCGTGATCGTCGCCGTCGCACTCGTCGTGCTGGGTTCGGTCGGTGGCACCGTCTGGCAGGCGGTGCCGCTCGTCACGGTCGGCGTGGTCGGGATCTTGATGTTCGGACACGCTTTCGGTCCCGGGCCGCAGAGCAAGACCCTCGCCGCGCTGTCCTACCCGACCGAGTACCGGGGGCTCGGTACCGGCTGGGCCGAGACCGCAGGCCGGGTCGGAGGGATCATCGGGCTGTTCCTCTTCCCCGTGATGCTCGACAACCTCGGTGAGGGACCCACCATGCTGCTGCTCGCCCTCGCCCCCGCAGCGGCGGTGGTCACACTGCTGCTGATCCGCTGGGAACCCGCCGGTCAGGACGTCGAGGACGACGCGCTGGACAGGGAGCACCCGACCAGGTCGACGGCATAGGGGAACAACGCGCCGACCGCGGCCGGCGCCTCCGCGCTCCCCGGTCCCTCCGGCCTCGTCGCCGGGCGCCGGTCCGGGGAGCGCCGGGCGTTCGACCGACCACGAGAGGAAGACACCCATGAGGATCGGACTGATCGGGCTGGGCCGGATCGGCGCGTTCCACGCGCGGACCCTGGCCGGCCTGGACGCGGTGGACCGGCTGGTGGTCACCGACACCCGCCCCGAGGTCACCGCCGCCGTCGCGGCCGAGGTCGGTGCCACCGCCGCCGGGTCGCCGGACGAGCTGCTGGCCTCCGGCGTGGACGGCGTCGTGATCGCCGCTGCCACCCCGGCGCACCCCGAGCTGATGCTGGCCGCCGTCGACGCCGGCCTGCCGGTGTTCTGCGAGAAGCCGGTCGCGGGCCGGATCGACGACGCCGTCGACGTCGCCGCCAAGGTGGCCGGGCGGGACGAGCGGGTGCAGATCGGCTACCCGCGCCGCTTCGACGCCGGGTACGCGGCCGCCCGCGACGCCGTCGTCGCCGGGGAGCTGGGCCGGGTGCACACCGTCCGGGCCACCACCCTGGACCCGGCGCCGCCACCCGCGGACTACCTGCGGATCTCCGGCGGGATCTTCCGCGACTGCTCGGTGCACGACTTCGACGCGATCCGCTGGGTGACCGGCCGGAAGGTCGTCGAGGTCTACGCGACCGGCAGCGCGAACGGCGATCCGGTGTTCGCCGAGACCGGCGACGCCTCCACCGCGCAGGCGATCCTGACCCTCGACGACGGCTCCGCCGCCGTCGTCTCGAACACCCGCTACAACCCGCGCGGCTACGACGTCCGGATGGAGTTGCACGGCGACCGGGACTCGGTCGCGGTCGGCCTGGACGCCGGCCTGCCTCTGCGCTCGGTCGAGCCGGGCGTGTCCTTCCCCGGCGGTGTCCCGCACGCGTTCTTCATGGACCGGCTCGCCCCGGCGTTCCGGGCCGAGCTGTCCGCCTTCACCGAGGTGGTCGCCGGCGGGCGGCCCTCGCCCTGCACGGTTGCCGACGCAATGGCGGCCGGGTGGATCGCGGAGGCCGCGACGCTGTCCCTGCACGAGCACCGTCCGGTGCGGATCGACGAGGTCACCCGATGACGCACGAGAAGATCGCCGGAGCACCCATCTCCTGGGGCGTGTGCGAGGTTCCCGGCTGGGGCCACCAGCTGGAACCGGCCCGGGTACTCGCCGAGATGCGCGAGGTCGGGCTGTCGGCCACCGAGTTCGGCCCGGACGGCTTCCTGCCCGACGCGCCGGAGGCCAAGGCCGCGACGCTGGAGCAGCACGGCCTCCGGGCGGTCGGCGGATTCACCCCCACCCTGCTGCACGTCCCCGGGCACGACCCGCTGACCGGCATCGAGGAGCTCCTCGCCGGTTACGACGCCGCCCGCGCCGGCACCCTGGTGCTGTCCGCGGACTCCGGTGGCACCGGTTACGACTCGCGTCCCGAGCTGGACACCGATGGCTGGGCGCTGCTTCTGTCCAACCTGGACCGGATCACCGACCACGCGGCTGCCCGCGGCGTGGCCGCGGTGCTGCACCCCCACGTCGGGACGATGGTGGAGACCGGCCCGGAGGTCCAGCGGGTCCTGGAGGGCTCCCGGATCCAGCTGTGCCTCGACACCGGGCACCTGCTGATCGGCGGCACCGACCCGGCCGCGCTCGCCCGGCAGGCGCCCGAGCGGGTGGCGCACACCCACCTCAAGGACGTCGACCTCGGGCTCGCCCGCCGGGTCCAGGACGGCCGGCTCACCTACACCGAGGCCGTCGGGAAGGGCATGTACCGCCCGCTCGGCGAGGGCGACGTCGACCTCGACGGCGTCCTGTCGCACCTGACCGCCCGCAGGTACGACGGCTGGCACGTCCTGGAGCAGGACACGATCCTGCACGGCCCGCCGACCGGCGCAGGACCGGCCGCCGACGTGCACACCAGCGTCGAGAACCTGCGCCGAGCGCTCCGTGTCCCGTAGCGGCCCGGGGTTCGCCGTCGCACCAACCGGAGAGCGGGGCCGAAGCGCAGCCCCGCCGCCTTTGTCGGTTCCTACGAGAGGCTGTCAAGGACATGAACGCCCCCGCTGAGATCCTGACCTTCGGCCGTGCCGGGGTGGACCTCTATCCGCTGCAGGTCGGCGTCGGGCTCGAGGACGTCACCTCGTTCGGCAAGTTCCTCGGCGGCACCACGGCCAACGTCGCGGTGGCCGCCGCCCGGCTGGGCCGGCACGCCGCGATCATCACGGGCGTCGGTGACGACCCGTTCGGCCGGTACGTGCGCCGGGAGCTGAACCGGCTCGGGGTGGACGACCGGCACGTCGTCACGAACACCGAGTACCCCACGCCGGTGACGTTCTGCGAGATCTTCCCGCCGGACGACTTCCCGCTGTACTTCTACCGCAGGCCCTCCGCCCCGGACCTGCGGGTCGCACCGTCCGATCTGGACCGGGACGGGATCGCCGGGGCCGGGCTGTTCTGGCTGTCGGTCTCCGGGCTGTCCGAGGAGCCGTCGCGCTCGGCGCACCACGAGGCGCTCGCCGCCCGCCCCTCCGGGCTCACGGTGCTCGACCTCGACTACCGGCCGATGTTCTGGGACTCCCCCGCCGCCGCGACCGAGCAGGTGCAGAAGGTGCTCGGCCAGGTGACGGTCGCCGTCGGCAACCGCGAGGAGTGCGAGGTCGCGGTCGGCGAGACCGACCCGGGGCGCGCCGCCGACGCGCTGCTCGACGCCGGGGTGGAGCTCGCGATCGTGAAGCAGGGCCCGAAGGGCGTGCTCGCGAGGTCGCGCACCGAGCGTGTCGTCTCCCCGCCCATCCCCGTCACCCCCTACAACGGCCTCGGGGCCGGAGACGGCTTCGGCGGGTCGCTCGCGCACGGCCTGCTCGCCGGCTGGCCGCTGGAGACCGTGCTCGGCCGGGCGAACGCCGCGGGCGCGATCGTCGCCTCCCGGCTGGAGTGCTCCACCGCCATGCCCACCGCCGCCGAGATCGACACGCTCCTCGCCGGTGGCGACCCGAACGAGAACCGGTGACCACCATGAAACCGATCACCCAGGGATTCGCGGCCTCCTACGACGAGGTCCGCGACATCCGGGCCCGCGCTCCCGAGCGCATCCCGGCACTGCTCGCGTCGCGGCGTCGGCGGCCCTTCGTGCCCGCCGACGGCCGGCTGATGATCGTCGCCGCGGACCACCCGGCCCGCGGTGCCCTGTCCGCCCGTGGCCGCGCCGACGCCATGGCCAGCCGCCCCGAGCTCCTCGACCGGCTGACCACCGCGCTCGCGCGGCCCGGGGTCGACGGCGTGCTGGGCACCGCCGACGTGCTGGAGGACCTGCTGCTGCTCGGCGCGCTGGAGGGCAAGGTCGTCGTCTCGTCGATGAACCGCGGCGGCCTGCAGGGCTCGGTGTTCGAGATGGACGACCGGCTCACCGGCTACGACGTCCGCGGCACCGTGGACGCCGGGTTCGAGGCCATCAAGATGCTGACCCGGATCGACCCGGCCGACCCCGCGACGGTGGCCACCCTCGAGACCTGCGCTCGGGTCGTCAGCGAGGCGAACCGGGCCGGGCTGGTCGCGATGGTGGAGCCGTTCCTGTCCCGCCGCGTCGACGGACGGGTGGTCAACGACCTCTCCCCCGACGCCGTCATCAGGTCGGTGCACATCGCCCAGGGGCTCGGTGGCTCCAGCGCCTACACCTGGATGAAGCTGCCCGTCGTCGAGGAGATGGAGCGGGTGATGGCGGCCACCACCCTGCCCACCCTGCTCCTCGGCGGGGACCCGACGACCCGGCCCGAGGAGACCTACGCGTCCTGGGAGGCAGCCCTGGAGCTGCCGTCGGTACGCGGCCTCATCGTGGGCCGGGCACTGCTCTACCCGGAGGACGGTGACGTCGCCGCGGCCGTCGACACCGCCGTCTCGCTGGTCAGGCCGCAGGAGGTGCGCGCAGCGTGAGTGAGCATGCGAACGGACCGTCGGCACAGAGTGAGTACGTGATCCCCGCGGGGACCTCCCCGGGCGCCGGCTACGAGCTGGAGATCACCCCGAAGACGGCCGGTTGGGAGCACTCCGGCCTGCGGATCCTGAGCCTGCCCGCCGGCGGCTCGCGGACCGTCGACACCGGCGGCGAGGAGATGTTCCTCGTCCCGCTGTCCGGCTCGGCGCAGGTCACCCTGGGTTCGGAGACGCACACCCTGACCGGACGGGAGCACGTGTTCGAGGGCCCGACCGACTTCTCCTACCTGCCCGTCCGCTCGAGCGTCACGGTCACCTCGGCGTCCGGCGGCCGGTTCGCGCTCTGCGGCGCCCGTACCGAGTCGGCGCTGCCGTTCCGCTACGGCCCACGGGCCGAGGTCCCGGTCGAGCTGCGGGGAGCCGGGCCGTCGTCCCGCCAGGTCCGCAACTTCGGCGCGGCCGGGGTGTTCGAGGCCGCGTCGGCCATCTGCGTCGAGGTGGTCACGCCCGGCGGGAACTGGTCGAGCTACCCCGCCCACAAGCACGACGAGACCTCCGCGCACGAGTGCGAGCTGGAGGAGATCTACTACTTCGAGATCGCCCCCGGCCCGGCCGGGCAGCCCGGTCTCGGGTTCCACCGGACGTCGTCGTCACCCGGGCACGAGATCGACATCATGGTCGAGGTGCACGACCGGGACACCGTCCTGATCCCGTGGGGGTGGCACGGCCCGTGCGCCGCCGCCCCCGGCCACGACATGTACTACCTCAACGTGATGGCCGGCCCCGGCGAGGAACGCGCCTGGAGGATCACCGACCACCCCGAGCAGGCCTGGGTCCGGGCCACGTGGACCGACCAGGAGATCGACTCCCGGCTCACCGGGAACGGAGGCCAGTGACCATGAGCGGGACGATCCGCCTCACCGTCGCCCAGGCGACCGTGAAGTTCCTCGGTGCGCAGTACAGCGAGCGCGACGGCGTGCGCCGGAAGCTCTTCGAGGGCTGCTTCGGCATCTTCGGTCACGGCAACGTGGCCGGCCTCGGACAGGCACTGCTGCAGGCCGAGCTGCACGATCCGGGCCTGCTGCCCTACGTGCTCGGCCGCAACGAGCAGGCGATGGTGCACACCGCCGTCGCCTACGCCCGGGCGAAGGACCGGCTGCAGACCTGGGCGGTCAGCTCCAGCGTCGGCCCCGGTGCCACCAACATGGTCACCGGCGCCGCCCTGGCGACGATCAACCGGCTACCCGTGCTGCTGCTGCCGGCCGACACCTTCGCCGACCGCTCGGCGTCGCCACTGCTGCAGGAGCTGGAGCAACCCTACGCCGGCGACCTGACGGTGAACGACGCCTTCCGGCCCGTCTCGGCGTACTTCGACCGGGTGTGGCGGCCCGAGCAGCTGCCCGCGGCCCTGCTGTCCGCGATGCGGGTGCTCACCGACCCGGCCGCCACCGGTGCCGTCACCGTCTGCTTCCCGCAGGACGTCCAGGCCCAGGCGCACGACTGGCCGCTCGAGCTGTTCGCCGAGCGCACCTGGCACGTGGCGCGGCCGCGGCCCGAGTCCTGGGCGGTGGCACGGGCCGCCGAGCTGATCCGCTCGGCGCGGCGCCCACTGGTGGTCGCCGGCGGCGGCGTGCACTACAGCCACGCCACCGACGCACTGGCCGCCTTCACCGAGGCCACCGGCATCCCCGTCGGCCAGAGCCAGGCCGGCAAGGGCACCCTGGTCCACGACCACCCGCAGTGCCTCGGCGCCATCGGCTCGACCGGCACCACCGCGGCCAACGCGATCGCGCACGACGCCGACCTCGTGATCGGCGTCGGCACCCGGTACTCCGACTTCACCACCGCCAGCCGGACCGCGTTCCAGAACCCGGACGTCCGGTTCGTCACCATCAACGTCGCGCCGATCGACGCCGTCAAGCACTCGGGGGTCTCGGTCGTCGCCGACGCCCGCGAGACCCTGACCGAGCTGACCGCGCTGCTCGAGGACCACCGGGTGTCCGACGGCTACCGCGCCGAGTACACCGAGCTCGACGCCGCGTGGGTCGCGACGGTCGACGCCGCCTTCCACCCCGCCGCCCCGGCGAACGGGGCCGGCGGCCTGCTGACCCAGAACGAGGTCATCGGGATGGTCAACGACCTGTCCGACCCACGCGACGTCGTGGTGTGCGCGGCCGGCTCGATGCCCGGCGACCTGCACAAGCTGTGGCAGACCCGCGACGCCAAGGGCTACCACGTCGAGTACGGCTACTCCTGCATGGGCTACGAGGTCGCCGGCGGTCTCGGCGTCCGGCTCGCCGCACCCGACCGGGACGTGTTCGTCATGGTCGGCGACGGCTCCTACCTGATGATGGCCACCGAGCTCGCCACGGCAGTCCAGGAGGGCATCAAGGTCATCACGGTGCTGGTGCAGAACCACGGCTTCGCCTCCATCGGCGCGCTGTCGCAGGAGCTGGGCTCCCAGCGGTTCGGCACCCGCTACCGCTACCGCTCGGCCACCTCCGGCCGGCTCGACGGCGACGTGCTGCCGCTCGACCTGGCCGCGAACGCGGAGAGCTTCGGCCTGCGGGTGCTCCGCACCACCAACCCGGCCGAGTTCGCCGACGCGATCGCCACGGCCAAGGCCGCGACCGACAGCACGGTGATCTACGTCGAGACCGACCCGCTGGTCCCCGCGCCGGACTCCCGCTCCTGGTGGGACGTCCCGGTCAGCGAGATCAGCGAGCTCGACTCCACCCGCGCCGCCCGCAAGGTCTACGACGAGCACAAGGCCACCCAGCGGCCGTTCCTGCGGCCCGGCTGAGCGAGGCCCGCCGAGCGAGACACCGCCACCGCCCGAGAAGAGGAAGCATGACGAGCACGCTCACCGACCAGGCCGGGGCCCCGGCCGACACCCTGCCGACGCTGCACCACTGGTCGGCCGGCGCGAAGGTGGAGGGAACCTCCGGCCGGTTCTCCGACGTCACCGACCCGGCCACCGGCGCGGTGACCGCCCGGCTGCCGCTGGCCTCCGAGGCCGAGGCCGCCACGGTGATCGCCGCCGCGAAGGCCGCCTTCCCCGGCTGGCGCGACACCAGCCTGGCCAGGCGCACCCAGATCCTGTTCCGGTTCCGCGAGCTGCTCAACGCCCGCGCGCCCGAGCTGGCCGAGCTGATCACCGCCGAGCACGGCAAGGTCGCATCCGACGCCGCCGGCGAGGTCGCCCGCGGCCAGGAGGTCGTCGAGTTCGCCTGCGGGATCGCGCACCTGGTCAAGGGCTCGGCCACCGAGAACGCGTCGACCAGGGTCGACGTCCACTCGATCCGCCAGCCGCTCGGGGTGGTCGGGATCATCAGCCCGTTCAACTTCCCGGCCATGGTCCCGATGTGGTTCTTCCCGATCGCGATCGCCACCGGCAACACCGTCGTGCTCAAGCCATCGGAGAAGGTCCCCTCGTCGGCGCTGTGGATCGCCGAGCTGTGGCGCGAGGCCGGCCTGCCCGACGGCGTCTTCAACGTCCTCAACGGCGACAAGACCGCCGTCGACGCGCTGCTGACCAGCCCGGACGTCAAGTCGATCAGCTTCGTCGGCTCCACCCCGATCGCCCGCCACGTCTACGAGACCGGCACCGCGCACGGCAAGCGGGTGCAGGCCCTGGGCGGGGCGAAGAACCACATGGTCGTGCTGCCCGACGCCGATCTCGACCTGGCCGCCGACCAGGCGGTCAACGCCGGGTTCGGCTCCGCCGGCGAGCGGTGCATGGCCATCTCGGCGCTGGTGGCGGTCGGCGAGATCGCCGACACCCTCGTGCAGAAGATCGCCGACCGGGCCGAAGGCCTGCGGACCGGGGACGGCCGGCGTGGCTGCGACATGGGCCCGCTGGTCACGCGGGCCGCCCAGGAGCGGGTGACCGGCTACATCGACGCCGGCGTCGCCTCCGGGGCCACCCTGGTCGTCGACGGGCGCACCGGTGAGTTCGACGCCGACGGCACGGGCTTCTTCGTGGGCCCGACGCTGTTCGACCACGTCGAGGCCGAGGCCGGCATCTACACGGACGAGATCTTCGGCCCGGTTCTGTCGGTGCTGCGTGTCGACACCTACTCCCAGGCCGTCGACCTGATCAACGCCAACCCCTACGGCAACGGCACGGCGCTGTTCACCAACGACGGCGGCGCCGCGCGCCGGTTCCAGAACGAGGTCGAGGTCGGCATGATCGGCATCAACGTGCCGGTGCCCGTGCCGATGGCCTACTACAGCTTCGGCGGCTGGAAGAACTCCCTGTTCGGCGACACCCACGCCCACGGCACCGAGGGCGTGCACTTCTTCACCCGCGGCAAGGTCGTCACCACCCGCTGGCTCGACCCCAGCCACGCCGGACTCAACCTCGGATTCCCGACCAGCACCTGACCCGACCCGACGGGCACCCCTCGACGACGGGTGCCGCCGGGCTGCTCCCGTGGCTCGCCGCCCGGGACACGCGTGCGGGTGGCGAGGTTCGAGCACGCCCGTGCTCACCGCACTTTCCGGCGTCGACGACGGCACGGATGGCCCGCGCCCTGCTGGTGCGGCGTTGATTGACGAGCGGGTCCGCGAGGGCGCGCGGCGGATGCCGACAGAAGCCCGTGCAGGCCGAGGGTCGACGACTACATCGCCGCGTTCGGCGACGAACGCGACGAGCACGGCCGCCGGCTGATGGTGCGCAACGGCAGCCACCAGCCCCGACAGGTGCTCACCAGCGCGGGGGCGGTGGAGGTGGCCGCGCCGCGGGTCAACGACCGGCGCACCGACCCGCAGTCCGGCGTTGTCGAAACCGACCCTGAAGAGCACCATCGACGGACGTTCTCGGACCTCCTCCGGCGCCTCTGCCTGCGACGACCACTGCAGCACCCACTGTCGAGAAATCCGCGGCGGCGCCCTGCGTCTCGGCGGTGCGCTGCTGCGCCGCGGTCTCCGGGGTCGGCACCGCGGCGGTGACCGGGTCGGCGCCGAACCAGCCCTGACGGTAGCCGTCGCCGATGCTGAGCGCCGACGCCGTCGTGACGGCCTTGATCCGGTGGTCGGTCATCGTCGCGGTGACCGCGTACGCTCCACCGGCGCAGATGCCCAGTGCGCCGACCCGGTCGGCGTCGACGTAGTCCAGCGACTGCAGGTGGTCGACCGCCGCGCGGACGTCCTCCACACGTGCCGAGGGGTCCTCCAGGAAGTGCGGCTCACCGCCGACATCGCGGGATCGTGTGCAAACCCGATGGTCGAGCTTCATCCCGAAGCCACCATGGCCGTGGCCGAGGAAGGCTGCCTGTTCCTGCCGGGCGCACATCGACCGCTCGCACGACCCGACTTCGCCGTCTGCCGGGGGCTCGACCACAACGGCCACACCGTCGTCGTGCGGGGAACAGGAACCCTCGCCCGGTGTCTGCAGCACGCGACCGACCACCTGAACGGCATCGTCGTGGAGGATCACCTGTCTCCCGGCGAGCGCAGTGAGCCACGACGTCAGCACGCCACCGTGGCGGCGGATGTCCCGGCGACCTGGCCGACCTGAACCGCGGAGCCGCGGTCCCGGACCGGACGGAGCCGGCGGGCCGGGACGCCGACTCACCGGCTCGCGGCGAGATAGGCGCGCCACCCACCGAACTCGGTGATGTCGGCGCCCTTGTCCCCCGCGTCGGCCGCGCAGCCGAAACCGACGACCCAGCTGCCGTCGGCCAGTTCGACCCGACCGAGGCTCATGGGCGCCGGCAGACCGGACAGGAAGGCACCCAGGCCGGCGCAGGACAGGTCCCACAGCTCCCCGGCGATCGGGGCGCCGTCGCCCGTCCGTACCAGGCCCGGTTTGGGGGGCTCCGTGTCGAGGGCGACGAGTCGATAGGCGGCCGAGGTCACGGTCTCACCACGGAACCGAGCACCGAGGTCGGCGAGCTGCCGGTTCAGCGGCTGCCCCCGTAGATGGGCGCCGACGACGAGGATCGTGGTGGTGTCGTCGGTGAGCAGCGGCCCGGGCGGCACGCTGAGGATGCGTTCGGCCACATCGAGGACGACGTGGTCGTGCATGCTCGGTCCGAGGAGCATGACGCCGAAGGGGCCGTCTCCGGCCGACGCGGCCGGTATGGCGACCGCCGGGAGGCCGAGCAGGTTGGCGAAGTTGGTGAAGGCGCCCAGGCGCTGGTTGATCGTCAGCGGTTCGGCGGCGACCTCCGCGATCGTCGGGTGCTCGGTCGTGGTGGGGAGCATCAACGCCGAGCACCGGGTGAAGATCGACTCGGCCACGCGTGCGGCGTCGCCGACACGCTCCAGGTCCGCGGCGAAGGCATGGGCCCGGAGGTCGGCGGCTCGGCGGATGATGCCGGACACGACCGGGTCGGCCCCGGCCGGACCGGTGTCGAGGAAGGCGCCGACGGCGGTGTACCGCTCGGCGACCAGGGCGCCGTCGTAGAGCAGGGTTGCCACGTCGAGCAGCGCGGAGACGTCGACCTCGACGGTGTCGACGCCATTCGCGCGCAGATCGCGGACAGCGGTGTCGAACGCGTGCCGATACCCGTCGCCGACCGCGACGAGGTCCGCCGCCCGCGGGACGCCGACGACCGGTCGTCGGGGCGCGGCGAGCCGGACGTCTGTCGGCCACGGCCGACTCCGCGGATCGGCCGGGTCGACCGCGGTCAGCGCGGCCATCGTCCGCCGGGCCGTAGCGAGGTCGGCGGCGAAGACGGTCACGCAGTCGTAGTCGGCGCAGGCCGGGACGACACCACGACAGGAGACCAGCCCAGGCGTCGCCTTCATCCCGACGATCCCTTGGAATGCGGCGGGGACCCGGCCCGACCCGGCGGTGTCGGTGCCGAGGGCGATGTCGACGAGGCCGAGTCCGACGGCGACGGCCGACCCGGAGGACGACCCGCCGGAGATGCGTTCGGGGTCCCAGGAGCACCGGACCGCGCCGTAGGGGCTGCGGGTGCCCACCAGCCCGGTGGCGAACTGATCCAGGTTGGTCTTGCCGAGCACCAGGGCGCCGGCGGCCTTCAGCCGAGCCACGGCCGTCGCATCCGCATCGGGTCGGTAGGCGAACTCGGGACAGGCCGCGGTGGTGGGCACGCCTGCGACGTCGATGTTGTCCTTCACCGCGACCAGCAGCCCCGCCAGCGGCAGCTGCTCGTCGGCAGCGATGCGCCGGTCGAGCGCCTTCACCTCGTCGAGGACGTCGGCCTGCGGTCGCAGAGTGATCCAGACCTCCGGACGGTCCGCGGCGGCGATGCGCCGGTAGGCTTCCCGCACACGCTGAGCCGGTGCAAGCTCCCGGTCGATCCCCTCGACGACATGCGTGTCGATGCTCATTCTGTCCTATCCTCGATGACGACCAGGCAACGGCCGGGCCCGACCTGCGCACCCGGTGCGACGTGCACCGAGTGGACGACACCGTCGACCGGTGCCGGGACGGCCATCTCAAGCTTCATGGCTTCCAGGGTGACCAGCGGGTCCCCCTGAGCGACGATGTCGCCGGCGGCGACATGACACCGCCAGACGCCCGCCGGCATCGGTGCCTCGACCGCCACCGCCCCGGGCGGAACGTCCACTTCGGCGGCGGCCGTCATGGTCGGTTCGGGTGCGTTCGTGCGCCCCAGCTCACCCGACGCCCGCCACGCGTCGCGCTCGACCGCGAACGCGGCGCTCTGGCGTCGCTCGAACTCCGCGATGGAGTCGGCGTGACGGGCGAGGAAGGACCGGTGCTCGGCGAGGGAGAACTCCCCCTCGGTGATCTCGGGCCGCGCCCGGCCCGCGGCGAAGGCGGCGCGCTGCTCGGCGAGCTCGTCCGGGCTGACGGAGTACCAGCGGATGCGGTCGAAGAAGCGGAGGAGCCACGGAGTGCCCGGCTCGAACGGTGGGCGCTGGCGGTAGCCGGACCAGATGGGGATGGTGCGGCCGACCAGCTGGTAGCCGCCGGGTGAGTCCATCCCGTACACGCAGAGGTAGGTGCCGCCGATCCCGACGGTGTCGGCGGCGGTCCAGGTGCGGGCGGGGTTGTACTTGGTGGTGACCAGGCGGTGCCGCGGGTCGACCGGCACGGCGAGCGGGGCGCCGAGGTAGACGTCGCCGAGGCCGAGAACGAGGTACTCGGCGTCGAACATGACCTTTTCGACGTCGGCCGCGCTGTCGAGACCGTTGATGCGCCGGATGAACTCGATGTTCGACGGCAACCAGGGCGCGTCCGCACGGACGCCGGCGGTGTACCGCTCGATCGCCGTCGTCACGACTGGATCGTCGAACGACATCGGTAGCCGGATCGTGCGGCTCGGCACGACGAGATCGTCGGTCGCGGGGAGCGACTCCTCGATCTCGGTGAGCAGCCCGACGAGCGTCCTGACCGGCAGGACGTCCGGGTCGACGTGCACGTGCAGGGAGCGCACCCCGGGGGTCAAGTCGATCAAGCCGCCTGGGGCGCGCTCCCGCAACGACTCCGCGAGCGCGTGGACCCGCATGCGCAGCCCGAGGTCGAGCACCATGCCGCCGTACTCGACGAGGACGTTGTCGTCCCCGCCGCGGCGGTAGACCACCGCCGGGTTCGACCCTGCCGCCGCGCGGCGGACCGGCACGCCGTCGTCGCCGTCGGTGCCGGTAGGTAGGCCCGCGGGGAGGGTAAGGCGGGCCCGGGCGTCGTCGTCGCGGAGCCGGTCGGCGGTCGGTGCCGGGACGGGGACGAAGCGGACGGTGTCGCCCGGGCGGATCTGACCGAGCTTCCAGCGGTGGCCGCGCGCCACGGTGAGTGGGCAGGCGAACCCGCCGAGGCTGGGGCCGTCCGGGCCGAGCAGGATGGGGGTGTCCCCGGAGACGTTGACCGCTCCGACGCTGTAGGCGTTGTCGTGCAGGTTCGACGGGTGCAGTCCCGCGTCTCCGCCGTCGGGTCGCGCCCACTGCGGGCTCGGGCCGGACAGCCGGATCCCGGTGCGGTTCGCGTGGCTCTGCACCGTCCACGCCGTCGCGTAGAACTGCGTCATGTCGTCGCGGGTGAAGTACTCCGGCGCCGGTTGCGGCCCCTCGACAACGGCGAGTTCCCAGTCGTGGGTGAGCTCCGGCCGGGTGATCGCGGCGGAGGCGTGCCCGATGGGCACCGTGCCGGGAGTCAGCACGTCCCCGGAGGCCAGGGCTCGGCCGGTGTAGCCGCCGAAACCGCCCAGGGCGAAGGTCGAGGCGCTGCCCTGGAACAGCGGCACGTCGAGCCCGCCAGCGACGGCCACGTAGGTGCGCAGGCCGCTGTCCGCCGGTGCTCCGATGTCCAGCAATCCACCGGCCGCCACCGCGATCGGCGTCCACATGTCCACCGGTTCGCCGTCGAGGGTCACCGGCGCCGCCGCCCCGGTCACGCAGACCCGCGCGGGCGCGGTGAACCGCAGCGACGGTCCGGTCAGCGTCGCCTCCAGGCCGGCGGCGCCCTCGATGTTGCCGAGCAGCCGGTTCGCGATCCGGAAGGACAGGTCGTCCATCGGCCCCGACGGCGGAATCCCCACCTCCCACCGGCCGAGGCGCCCGGGCAGGTCCTGCACCGTGGTCATGGTCCCACCGCGCAGGACCTCGATCCGGGCCCCGGGCACGGCGAGACCGGCCAGAGTGGAGGTGGTGTGCCGGGCGGTGCGGACGGTGTCGGTGCCGACCGCGCCGCGCAGCTGGTCGAGGTTGGTCGCGACGCCGTCCACCGACGACGCGGCCAGCGCGTCGCCCAGCGCGTCGAAGGCGGCGGCGCGGTCAGGGCGGTGAACGACAAGCTTGGCCAGCATGGGGTCGTAGTGGTGGCTCACGACGGTGCCGGTCTCGACCCAGCCGTCCACCCGGACGTCGGCGGGGAACTCGACCCGGGTGAGCAGACCGGCCGAGGGCCGGTGGTCCCGAGCGGGGTCCTCGGCGTAGACCCGGGCCTCGACCGCCACCCCACGGATCGGCGGTCCGGTGTCGGGGACATCGGACAGGACGTCGGTCTCGCCGCGGGCAAGCCGGATCATCCAGGCGACGAGGTCGACCCCCGTGACGGCCTCGGTGACCGGGTGCTCCACCTGCAGCCGGGTGTTGACCTCCAGGAACGACGCCTCACCCCGGTCGGTGTCGTAGACGTACTCGACCGTGCCCGCCGAGCGGTAGTGCACCGAGGCCGCCAGGCCGCGGGCGGCCTCGGTGATGCGCGCCTCGACCTCGGTGGGCAGCGCCGGGGCCGGGGCCTCTTCGACCACCTTCTGGTGCCGTCGCTGCAGGCTGCAGTCGCGGGTTCCCAGACTGACGACCCGACCGGCACCGTCACCGAACAGCTGGACCTCGACATGGCGGGCCCGGACGACGTAGCGCTCGCAGAACACGCCCGTGGAGCCGAAGTGGGCGGCCGCCGTCCGAGCGACGGTGTCGAAGGCGTTCGGGACGTCGGCCGCCGTGTGGCAGATCCGCATGCCGATGCCGCCGCCGCCACCGACCGCCTTGAGGATGACCGGATAGCCGATCCCGTCAGCGGCGGCGACCGCGTCCTGTGCTGAGTAGAGCAGCCCGGATCCCGACATCAACGGCACCCCGGCGGCTGCCGCGGCCTCCCGGGCCGCACGCTTGTCGCCGAAGGTGCGCAGCTGCGCCGGGGTCGGTCCGACGAACACGATGCCGGCCCGGGAGCAGGACTCGGCGAAGTCTGCGTTCTCCGACAGAAAACCGTATCCGGGATGGATCGCGCCCGCGCCGGTGGCCACGGCGGCCTCGAGGACCACGTCCGCGCGCAGGTAGGACTCCGCCGACGGCGCGCGACCGATACGGACCGCGTCGTCGGCATCGAGGACGTGCAAGGCGTCCGCGTCGGCGTCGGAGTGCACGGCCACGGTGCGCAGACCGAGGGCCCGCGCCGAGCGGATGATGCGCCGGGCGATCTCGCCGCGGTTCGCGACGAGGAGGGTGTCGAACACGATGCTCCTCAGGTGATGACAGGTGGTGCGGCGTCCGGCAGATGGGAGTTCATCGCGACGAGGGCACGGGTGGCCCGCTCGAGCACGATCTCCAACGAGGCACCGATGTGCTCGTGCAGCAGGCGCTGCGCGGTCTCCAACCGACCGTCGAGGACGCGTTCGACGATCTCGACGTGTTCGTCGATGGAGGTCTCGATCCGGCCGGGGACGATGAAGTCGTACATGCGGATCCGCCGGATCCTGCGGTTGACGTCGACCAGGACGGTGACCAGCTCCGGATTGCCCGATGCAGTGAGTAGCGCGGCGTGGTAGCGCTCGTCGAGGAGTACGAACTCCGGCGACGGCTCCGGCGGGTCGGCTCGCAGCTCATACCAGTACCGCAGCTCGGACTCCAGCGTCGCGACGTCGTGATCGACCTCCGGGTTCTCGATGCAGCGGGCGATCCCGCGCAGCTCGACCGCGATCCGGACCTCGTAGAGGTCCCGGATCCTCGCGAGCCCGGGTACGACGACCGAGTAGCCGTAGTCCTCGCGCTGCAGCAGGCCGTCGGCGACCAGCCGGGTCATCGCGTCGCGGATCGGGGTGCGCGACATCCCGAACCGCTTGGCGAGCCTGGGTTCGGTGAGCCGCTCGCGGGCGGAGATCTCCCCGTTCAGGACGGCGTCACGCAGCTCGGTGTAGGCCCGTTCCCGCAGCGGGGCCGGCTGGTCACCCGGTGTCGCGACGGACGTCATGACGGTCTCGTTCTCATCCACAGGCCCATGATCCGCCGCTCAGATGGCCATCGCGGTACGCACGTCGCGGGCCGACCCGGCACCTCCCGCCCCCTGCGACGCGATGCGCCCCGAGGCGAGCACGTAGTACTGGTCGGCGACGTCGAGGGCGAACCCGACGTGCTGCTCGACCAGCAGGACCGCGAGCCCGCCGCGGCCGGTCAGCTCGACGATGGTCCGCTCGATCTCGGTGACCACCGAGGGCTGGATCCCCTCGGTCGGCTCGTCGAGCACGAGCAGCCGAGGCCGGGTGATCAGGGCGCGCGCGATGGCGAGTTGCTGGCGCTGGCCGCCCGACAACAGCCCCGCCTGCCGCCCGATCAGGCCCTTCAGCGCGGGGAACAGGTCGAGCGCCTCCCCGATCGCAGCCCGGCCGTCCCGCCGGCCGTCCGCGACGACCTGCAGGTTCTCCCCCGCGGTCATCTGCCCGAAGGACTGCTGGCCCTGCGGGACGTAGGCCAGCCCGCGGGTGACGCGCCGGTTCGGGGCCCACCCGGTGACGTCCTCGCCGTCGAGCCGGATCCGCCCGGCGGTCGCGGGCAGCAGGCCGGCGGCGGCGCGCAGCAGCGTCGTCTTGCCCGCGCCGTTGTGTCCCAGGACGGCGGTGACGCCGTCGGTGCGCACGGTCAGGTCCACCCCGTGGACCACGGTGGTGCGGCCGTAGGCCACGTCGAGAGCCTCGACGGTCAGCACGGAGTCGCTCATCGGGCCACCTCCTTCCCGAGGACGATGGCCGCGGTCTCGGCGGAGTGGTGCCCGGGACCCAGGTAGACGTCCTGGACCTTCGGGTCGGCCTGGACCTGAGCGACGCTGCCCTCGGACAGCACCCGTCCGCCGTGCAGGACGGTGACCGACCGGGCGAAGGACCGCATGAAGTCCATGTCGTGCTCGACGACGACGACGGTCCGCTCCCCGCTGATGCGCTGCAGCAGCCGTCCGGTCTCGTCCTTCTCCTCGGCGCTCATCCCGGCGACCGGCTCGTCGAGCATGAGCAGCCGGGCGTCCTGCACCAGCAGCATCCCGATCTCCAGCCACTGCTTCTGGCCGTGCGCGAGCACCCCGGCCGGGGTGTCGGCGTGCGCGGTCAAGCCAACGATCTCCAGGGCCTCGGCGACGGCGGCGGGGACCTCGCGACGGCGGCGCAGCAGCGTCCACACCGACCGGCCGGCACCGGTGGCGATGTCGAGGTTCTGCAGCACGGTGAGTTCCTCGAACACCGTCGCGGTCTGGAAGGTGCGGCCCACCCCCTCACGGGCGATCCGGTGCACCTTGCGCCCGAGCAGCTCCTGGCCGCCGAACCGGACGGCCCCGGTCCCCGCGACCAGGCCGGACACGGCGTCGATCAGCGTGGTCTTGCCCGCACCGTTGGGGCCGATGAGGAACCGCAGGTCGCCGGCGTCGACGGTGAGGTCGACGTGGTCGACCGCGACGAAACCGCCGAAGGTGACGGTCAGCTCGCGGATGGTCAGGTCGCGCGGATTCGGGTCGGTCACGGGGTCGTCCTTCCGGTCGCAGCGGGCTGGGGATCCGGCTCGGTCGCCGGGCCGTCGGTATCGCCTGCGTGGGCGCCCCGGCGGCGGCGCACCGCGACCAGTGAGGCGATGCCGCCCGGCAGGAACGCGATGACCAGCATGAACATCAGGCCCTGGGCGTAGGTCCAGCCCGACGGGAACTGCTCGGACAGCGTCGTTCCGGCCCAGGCGACGGCGATGGCGCCGAGCACCGGCCCGGCCAGCGTGGTGCGGCCGCCGATCGCGACCCCGATCAGGAACCCGATCGAGGGGACGACGCCGACGTCGTTGGGCGAGACGATGCCGACGATCGGCACGAACAGCGCGCCGCCGATCCCGGCCGTCATCGCCGCGAGGGCGAAGGCGACGGTCTTGACGGTGGCAGGGTCGTAGCCGAGGAAGCGGACCCGCTCCTCGGAGTCGCGGCAGGCGACGAGCAGCTCGCCGTAGCGGCTGACCATCAGCTGGCGGACCCCGGCGACCATCGCCAGCAGGACCCCCGCGGCGATGAAGTACAGCATCAGCCGGTTGGCGGGGTCGCGCAGCGAGAAGCCGAAGAAGCCGACGAAGTTGTTGAGCCCGGTCGAGCCGCCGGTTGTCGTCGGGTTGCCGATGAGCAGGATCGCGAAGGCCGCGGCGAGCGCCTGCGAGAGGATCGCGAAATAGGCGCCCCGGACCCGGCGGCGGAACGTCGCGAGCCCGAGCACGGTCGCGACGAGCGCGGGCAATACCAGGATGGCGACGAGGGTGACGACCGGGGACCGGAACGGCTCCCACCACCAGGGCGGCCCGTCGGAGGTGATCAGGGTCATGAAGTCCGGGGTCTCGCCGGGGCCGGCGTCGGCGAGCTTGAGGTGCATCGCCATGAGGTAGGCGCCGATGCCGAAGAACACGCCCTGGCCGAGGGTGAGCATCCCGCCGCGTCCCCAGGCCAGGCCGATGCCGACGGCGACCATCGCGTAGCAGAGGTACTTGGCGAGCAGCCCGAGCCGGAAGTCGGTCAGGACTGCGGGTGCGACGGCGAACAGGACCACCGCGGCGGCGAGGAACCCGAGGCCGACGGCGTAGCGGCCGCGCAGCAGTGTCGTGACGGTCGAGGTGCTCATACCAGGCTCCTCGTGCGGAGGGCGAAGATCCCCTGCGGCCGGAACTGCAGGAACGCGACGACCAGGGCGAGGACCAGGACCTTGGCGATCGACGCCGAGGTGGAGTACTCGATCCAGGACTGGGCGACGCCGAGGACGAACGCGGCGATGATCGCGCCGCGCAGCTGACCCAGACCGCCGACGATGACGACGAGGAACGCGTCGACGATGTAGCTCGTCCCGAGGTTCGGCGAGATCGAACCCATCAGAGTGAGCGCGACCCCGGCGACGCCGGCCAGCCCGGACCCGATGAAGAACGTCAGCATGTCGGTGCGCCGGGTGGAGATCCCGGAGGTCTCGGCGAGCTGGCGGTTCTGCACGGTCGCCCGGATCCGCCTGCCCAGCGAGGTGTACTTGAGCAGCGCGAGCACGACGCCGACGGCGAGCAGCGACAGCACCAGGATGAACACCCGCGACCGCGGGAAGTCGAACCCCAGGATCTCGATCGGCCCGGACAGCCACCCCGGCGCCGGGACGTCGACGCCCGCGGTGCCGAACACGTCGCGGGCCGCCTGCTGCAGCACCAGCGAGACACCCCAGGTGACCAGCAGGGTGTCGAGCGGGCGGTGGTACATGCGGCGCAGCAGGGTCGCCTCCAGCACGACGCCGAGCAGTCCGCCGATGAGGAAGGCGAGCGGCAGGGACAGCAGCAGCGACAGCCCGGCCGCGCCGAGGGCCTGCTGCACGACGAACGCGGTGTAGGCGCCGGCCATGATGAACTCGCCGTGCGCCATGTTGATCACGCCCATCTGCCCGAAGGTCAGGGCGAGGCCGAGCGCGGCGAGCAGCAGGATCGAGCCGACGGACAGTCCGTTGAAGATCTGGGTGACCAGGATTTCCATGGGTTCTCCGAACCGCGGGAAGGTCCGGTGCGCCGCCGGACGACGGCGCACCGGTCCACCCGCGTAGCGGTCGGGACGGGTCAGCCCGCGAGGCCCGAGGCCCAGGGGTAGGACTTGAGGTAGGGGTCCGGCTCGATCGGCTTGCCGGAGGTCCAGTCGGTGTAGATCAGCCCGTCGGGACCGATCTTGCCGATCAGCGCGGTCTTGGCGATGTGGTGGTTCTCGCCGTTGACCGTGACCGTGCCCTCCGGGGCGTCGAAGGACACCCCGCCCGCGGCGGCCTGGACGTCGGGCACCGCGAAGGACTTCGCCTTCTCGACCATCGCCTTCCACAGGTACAGCGAGGTGTAGGCGGCCTCCATCGGGTCGGAGGTGACCTTGTCCGGGCCGTACTTCGCCGTGAAGTCGGCGACGAACTTCTTGTTCACCGGGGTGTCGATGGTCTGGTAGTAGTTCCAGGCCACCGGCTGGCCGACGATGTTGTCGACACCGATGCCGCCGACCTCCTCCTCGGCGATCGACACGCTGAGCACCGGCATCGTCGCGGCGGTCAGACCGAGGTTCTTGTACTCCTTGAAGAACGCGACGTTGGAGTCGCCGTTGAGGGTGTTGAACACCGCGTCGGCGTCGGCGTCGCGGACCTTCGCGGTGATGGTGGAGAAGTCGGTGTGCCCGAGCGGGGCGTACTCCTCGCCCTTGATCTCGATCCCGTTCGCCGCCGCGTACGCCTTGATGATCTTGTTGGCGGTCTGGGGGAAGACGTAGTCGCTACCGACCAGGAACAGGCTCTTGGCGCCCTTCTCCTTCAGGTAGTCCAGGGCCGGGATGATCTGCTGGTTGGTGGTGGCGCCGGTGTAGAAGATGTTCTTCGACGACTCCAGGCCCTCGTACTGGACCGGGTAGAACAGCAGCGCGTCGTTGGACTCGAAGACCGGCAGCATCGCCTTGCGCGAGGACGAGGTCCACCCGCCGAACACCGCCGCCACGCAGTCGGACTGGATCAGCTTCGTCGCCTTCTCGGCGAAGATCGTGGGCTCGGACGCCCCGTCCTCGGCGACGATCTCCAACTTCTTGCCCATGACGCCGCCGGCGGCGTTGATCTCGTCGGCCGCCATCGCGAGGCTGTTGTAGACGGTGTTCTCACTGATCGCCATCGTGCCCGACCGCGAGTTCAAGAACCCGATCTTCACCGAGTCACCGGAGGTGTCCACACAGGACGCCGCGGCCTGACCGCCGCCGCCGGCGTCGTCGACTCGGGCGCCGCAGCCGGCGACACCGAGCCCCAGAGACACCAGCGCAAGCCCCGCGAGGGCGCGTTGAATCCGCTTCATACTTCCCACAACAGAGCCTCCGTCATGCGCGCCGGCCGGATTTCCGGGCGCCGTCTCACCGAGAACGGGACCCGATAGGGCCCGTTGAGCTGCTGGATACAACCTTGAATCCGATGTGCGAGACGCTAGGAAGACGTTGTGGCGAGAAGAGGACTCGCAGGTTTCCCGGCCGTTTCAAAACGCGGAGCAGTGCAGCGCCAAGCGTCATCTGCTCGAAACATCACCGGCGTTTGCACCGTCCGGCGGAACCCGGATGCGCAGATGTGGGCCTGCGAAGATGCGCGGCATCGGGCAATTCTTGTCAGTGGCTGACGCACTCTGCGCTCATGCGGACGATGACCGAGCCGATGCGGGTCGACGAGCCGGAGCAGCTCGCGGTCGACACGACCATGGCCATGCTGGCGGTAGGGGACTGGGCCCCTCCCCCGACCGCGCACTTCCTCTGCGCGGAGCTACCACGGTTGCCCTGTGTCGGCTGTCTGCGCACCCGGCCGTCCTACCGCCGGATCAAGGGGGCGGGCGAGCACCGGTCCCCCCGAACGCACGACCGCAACCGTGGCGCAGGTCTTCGACGTCGCGGGGCGGATGCCCGAGCGGTTCCGGGCGCTCGTTCTGGCGGCCGCGTTCACCGGCCTGCGCTGGGGCGAGCTGGTCGGGCTGCGTCGCTGCGACATCGATCTGGACACCGGCACCGTGTACGTCCGGCGCAAGCTCGCGCAGTTGAGCCGGGGAGGGCTACAAGCAGGACCGACGAAGTCCGCCGCAGGGGTCCGGAACGTCGCCGTCGCCGACTTCCTCGGCGAGGAACTCCGGACCCACATCGAGAAGTTCGCCGGGGCCGGCGCAGAAGGGCTGGTGTTCCGGGGCGAGCGCGGGGCGATGCTGCGGCGCGGCAACGTCGGTCGCGCCGCCCGGTGGCCGGAGACCGTGGTGAAGGCCGGCCTGCCGGTCGGGTTCCACTTCCACGATCTGCGACACACCGGGAACCAGCTCGCCGCCAACTCCGGCGCGACCACCCGCGAACTCATGCACCGCATGGGCCACGGGTCGATGCGGGCCGCGATCATCTACCAGCACGCGAGCACCGAGCGGGACCGCCGCATCGCCGATGAAATGGGGGCGATGGTCCAGCGCGAGAGACAGCCTCGCCCGGCTGCGGATCAACGCGACAACCGCGCCTCCGAGGACGGCTGGGTCTGTCCCGAATCTGTCGAGCGGGCTGCGCGATGCTTGATCAATGTCACCATACTGCCGTTCTGGCCGATATCCAGTAGCCCCGGCTTGACTCGACCGTCCCCGCTGAGGACCCGCCTGGTCGAGATGATCGTGCACGGCGAGGACGTACACCGTCCGATGGGGATTGACAGGAACCTCCGGTCGGCGTTGTGCTTCGGCGCCTGTAGGCCCGCACGTCGATGTCGTTCGGCGGGGCCAGGGAGCCCGTCGCGGGGCTTCGACCAACGGCGACCGACGTCGATTTCGCAATCGGTGGCGGTCCCGAGGTGACCGGGACGCCCCTCGTGCTACTGCTCGCGATCTACAAACGCCCGGTAGGGTGGACGAACTTGCCGGTGCGGGAGCCGCCGAGCTCCGGTCCCGGGCGACGCATTGCTGAGTCGCCACCTGTCACCGGGACCGCTCCGCCCAGAACCCCAGGTGGTGCCGGTCGGCGAGACCGGCCGCCGGGTGGATCCCACCGGGGCCCGGGGCGAGCACCTGGAACGAGTCCGGCCCGGTGTGCGACTGCCAGAGCGGTGCGTCGCCGCCGTTCGGATCGCCGGTGCGGGCGAACCGCGACCAGTATCCGACCATCTCCGCGGCCAGGGCCCGTTGCTGCGGGTCGAGCGGTCCGGCCCAGTCCACGTCGAACAGGTAGGGCAGCTCCGCGGTGTGGAAAGCGCCCTGCGGGAAGCGGGCCGGTGGAAGTTCACGGAACCAGGGCGCCCGCTGGTCGGCGAACTCGAAGGCGAACACCGGGGCGCCGGACGAGAGCAGGTCCGCGGCGTCGGTGACGCCGCGCGCGTAGTTCCGCGCCGTGAGCAGCTCGGCAAGGGTGGTGGCCGCGCAGCCGTCGTCGGCGCAGGGGTACTGGGCGAGCACGGCCGGCGCGTCCGGGCCGTCGAGGCGGGTCACCTCGTCTCGCAGGTGGCCGAGCGTGGTCGGGCCGCGGCCCAGCTCCTCGCCGTAGATCCGGAAGCGCTCCTCATCCCGGTTGAAGCCGATCATGACCGGGACGTCGCGGAGCGCACCCTCGCCGAGGAGAGTCGCCGGGTCGCGCGGCAGTTCGGGAGTTTCGACGACCGGGCCGACGCCCGCGCCATCGCGTTCGGAGGCGGCGCGCACCTCGGGTACCGACCTGTTCCGCAGGCACTCCGCCGCGGTGGCCGGGTCGGAACACCCGAGCCGCTGTGCGATGACCTGCCCGCGCCGCTGCGCGACCTCCCGCGGCCGGGGCGCGGTGGACCGCTCCGGTGACCAGGTGGCGGTGCAGTCGGCGCTGCTCACGATCGCCTTGTCGAAGAGGCCGTCGGCCGCGGGGGAGGCGAGTTGGGTGCAGACCGCCGCCCCGCCGCCGGACTCCCCGGTCAGGGTGACGTTGCCCGGGTCGCCGCCGAACGCCGTCGCGTTGCGCCGCACCCAGCCCAGCGCGGCCTGCTGGTCGGTCAGGCCGAGGTTGTCGGCGCCGGGCAGGGCCGGATGAGTGAGGAAGCCGAGCGCACCGAGCCGGTAGTTGATCGTGACGACGACGAGCCCGCCCTCGGCCGCGAGCCGCGCCGCACCGTAGAGACCGCCACCGCCGTCGACGTTGCTCCCGCCGTGCACCCACACCAGGACCGGCCGCAGCGGGCCGCCGGGCTCCGCCGGGCTGGTGACGTCGAGGGTGAGGCAGTCCTCGTCGGTGCTGGGGCGGCCGAGTTCCAGGCCGTCCTGCGCGCACAACCGGCCGGGTGCGGTCGCGTCCCGCGGTTCGGTCCAGGGCTGCGGTGGCCGGGCCGGTGCCCAGCGGAGCCCACCGACCGGCGGGGCTGCGTAGGGGACAGCGCGGAACGTGTGCACGGCACCGGCGATCGCCCCCCGGACCGGTCCCGCGTCGGTGCCGGCCACCGGGCCCGCCCCGGTGCCCGCCGGATCGGTGGCCGCGCATCCCGCCAGCATGGCGAATGCGGTTCCGACGGCGGCCAGTACCGCGCTCGGACGGTGACGCATGGGTCCTCCCGGTGGCCCCGCGCCGGGAACGGCGGGGCGGCCGGTCCGACGGTGCCAGAGATTTGGGCAAACGCGCAATTCGTTCGCATCATGCGATCGCCCAAACTAGGCGATCCCGTAGACTTCGCTCCCGTGGGGAACCGGGACGACCTGCTGGCCGGCGCGAAGCGCTGTCTGCTCGAGCGCGGGTACGCGGCGTCGACCGTGCGCGACATCGCCACCGAGGCGAACGTGAGCATGGCCGCGATCGGCTACCACTTCGGCTCCCGCGAGGTTCTGCTGACCCGCGCGATGGACGACCTGATGGGGGACTGGGGGCAGGCGGTCGCGGCGTCGATGAGCACCGCCGGCGACTACCGCGACGCCTGGGTGCGGATGATCGAGTCCTTCACCGCGCACCGGGCGTTGTTCGCGGCGAGCATCGAGGCCGCAGTGCTGGCCCAGCGCTCGGACCCGATCCGGGAGCTGCTGGGCGCGAGCCTGGAGCAGGGCCGGTCCGGGCTGGCCGCGGCCCTGCTCGCCGCACCGGAGGACGGGCTGGATCGCGCCGACGTCCGGTCCGTCGGATCCGCCCAGCTGGCCCTGATCTCGGGCGTGCTGCTGCAGCACCTCACAGACCCGGAGCACGCGCCGTCAGCCGACGAGGTGATCGCGGGGCTGCAGCGGATCGCCGGGCTCCGGTGACCGATCCCGCTCATCGCCCGAAGCAGAAACGGCGCCCCTCCCGAGATCGGGAGCAAACGCCGTTTCCGCTGGTGGAACCACCTGAGCGGGCGACGGGAATCGAACCCGCGTAGCCAGTTTGGAAGACTGGGGCTCTACCATTGAGCTACGCCCGCATGCCCCGATCTCGCCGATCAGGACCCCCGCAGCGTATCCCACTCCGACCCCGTGAACATCCCCGCCCCCGGGTGCGTACACATCGGGGACAGGGACGTTCAGGAGGATCCGGACACCGATGAAGGCGCCTCACCGCAGGTTGCGCTCCGTCGACGCGCGCGCCGCCGAACCCGGGCTCGACTCCGAGCCGGGGCTGCGCGCCGCGTACACCGCGCACGGAGCCGAGCTCTACCGCTATGCCCTGCGTCAGCTGGGCGACGAGGGTGGGGCCCAGGAGTCCGTGCAGGAGGTCTTCCTGCGCGCCTGGCGTCGTGCCGACTCCTACGACCCGTCGGTCGCCAGTCTGCGGGTGTGGCTGTTCGCCATCGCCCGCAACGTGGTCGTCGACGAGATCCGTAGGGTCGCGGCGCGGCCCTGGCGCCGCAGGCTCACCGACGAGCCCGAGACCGGGCTGGACTCCATCGGCCCTGCCGACGACGCCCTCGTCGACGGTTGGCTGGTCGAGGAGGCGTTGCGGCGGCTCCGTCCGGAGCATCGGCAGGCGATCGTCGAGGCGTACCTGCGGGGGCGTCCGCACGCCGAGATCGCGGCGGAGGCGGGGGTGCCCGTGGGGACGATCCGCAGCCGGGTCTTCTACGGGCTGAAGGCGTTGCGACTGGCGATGGACGAGATGGGGGTGGAACCGTGACTCCGGACGAGCACCGGGCGATGCGGGAGTCGTTGGGTGACCACGCGATGGGCCGGCTGGAGGGTGACGAGCGGGCGACCCTCGAGGCCCATCTGCAGGGCTGCCCGGCGTGCCGCGAGGAGCTGGCCGAGGTCGCGAGCGTGCTGCCCGCGCTGGGCCGGGTCGACCCCGACCGGCTCGACCACACTCCCGCTCCCCCGCCGGACCTGGGCGACCGGATCATGGCGGCGGCGCGGGCCGAGCGTCCGGCATCGGCCGCGGCCCGGGCACGGAACCGGTGGGCTCCGGTCGCGGCGGCGGCTGCGGCCGCGCTGCTCGTCGGCGGCGTCGTCGGGTACCTGGTCGGCGACCACGACGGGATCCCCCGCGAGCCGGTCGCGGTCCAGGCGATGGACCCCGCGGTGCAGGCCACGGCGGTCGCGATCCCGCACACCTGGGGCGTGGAGATCGTGCTCGACGGCGACGGGTTCCGCTCCGGTGCGACCTACCGCGTCGTCGTCGAGGCCGAGGACGGGCGTGAGGTGAGCGCGGGCGAGTTCGTCGGGACCGGCGCGTCGCCGATGGTCTGCAACCTCAACTCCTCGGTGCTGCGGGCCGACGCGGAGGAGTTCCGGGTCCTCGACGGCGCCGGGTCCACGGTGCTGCGCGGCAGCCTGGCTACCTGACGCGGCGGGCGGCGTTGGCGACCAGCCCGAGCAGGAACAGGGTGCTGACCAGCGCCGTCCCGCCGGCCGACACCAGCGGCAGCTGCTGGCCGGTCACCGGGAGCAGGCCGACGACGTAGCCGACGTTCATCACGGCCTGCACGACCACCCAGGTCGCGGTCGCCGCCGTCACCAGCCGCAGGAACGGGTCCCGGGTGCGGGCGGCCACGCGCAGCCCGACCCAGGCGAGCAGCAGGTACAGCGCCAGCACGGCGAGCCCGCCGACCAGCCCGAGCTCCTCCCCGATGACGGCGAAGATGAAGTCGTTCGCGGCGTTGGGCAGGTAGTCCCACTTGGCGCGGCCCTGGCCGAGGCCGGTGCCGAACAGGCCGCCGTCGGCGAGGGACAGCAGCGCCTGGCGGGACTGGTAGCCGGCGCCGAGCTCGTCGCCGGCGCCGAGGAAGGTGCTGATCCGGTCGCGGCGGTAGTCGGCGGTGAGCCCCAGGACGGCGACGCCGAGCAGCGCCCCGCCGGACAGGCCCCCGAGCAACAGCAGCGGCGCCCCGGCGAAGAACAGCAGCGACAGCACGATGACGCCGAGCGCGACCGTCGTGCTGAGTGCGGGCTGCAGCATGAGCAGCGCCCCGGCCAGCAGCGCGACCGGGACCAGCGGGAGGACGGCGTAGCGGCCGTGGCGCACGGTGCGGCCCCGCAGCGCGAGCACGTGCGCGCCCCACAGCAGCAACACGACCTTGGCCGCCTCGCCCGGCTGCACGGTGAACCCGGCGACCGAGATCCACCGGCGGGCGCCGCCGCGGACCTCGCCGATCCCCGGGACCAGCACGAGCACCAGCGCGGCGAGGCAGGCGAACAGCAGCCACGGCGTCCACCGGCGCAGCCGGACCGGTGACACCCACATCCCGAGCGCGAACGCGCCGACCCCGAGCAGCAGGAAGATCAGGTGCCGGACGAAGACGGTGAGCACCATGCCGTCGGCGACGGTCTTCCCGCCCGCCGACGCCGACAGCACCATCACGACGCCGACGGCCAGCAGCGCGCCGGTCGCGCCGAGCAGCAGGTGCAGCGGCGGGACGCGGCGCAGCCGGGCGAGCCGCGACGCCCGGGGGCGTCCGGCTGCGGCGCCCGTCGGGCGCGGGTCGCGCTGTCGCGGCACCGTCACCCGATCAGTGTGGTCCCGGACCGGGCGTCCGGGGCGGAACCGGACGTCTCGGCGCGTCGGGCAACGGTCACAGCGCCCGGGCGTGCACGACCATGTTGTCGAGGTAGCTGAGCGCCCCCCGGTCGAAGTCGCCCGCACAGGTGACCAGGCGCAGCTGGTCCGGTGACGCACCGCCGAACACGGCGAAGGTCGGGAACGCGTCCTTGGGCGTCTGCTCGGTCCGCTCGACGGCGTACCGGTCGACGGAGCCGTCGTCGCGGCCGACCTCGATCACGTCGCCGGGGGCGAGGTCGCGCAGGTCGATGAACACCGCGGGCCCGTCGCGCGAGTCGACGTGCCCGAGCAGGACGGTCGGGGCGGGCGCGGTGCCGCGGTCGAACCAGCCGACACGGTGGTAGTCCTGCGGGACCTCGGCGGTGCCGTCGTCGGCGATGCCGAGCCGCAGCAGCTCCGGCTCGTCCACCCCGATCGCCGGGATGCGCAGCGAGACGGGCGCACCGGCCGGGACCGCGGCGGGCGGCGCGCCGGCGGACGGTGCCGCAGGCGCGGGAACGGCGGGAGCGGGGGCGGGCGGTGCCCCACACCCCACGAGCAGGAACACCAGCGCGACGACGCCCGGGAGCAGCAGGGCTCCCGGGCGCCGGTCACGCGTGTGGTCAGCTCTGCGCACGGCCCCGGCGGGCCATCAGCACGCCCGCTCCGGCCGCGGCGGCCAGGCCGGCGGCGCCGACCGCGTAGAGCGCGGTCGAGTCGGAGGAGGAGCCACCGGCGCCGGTCTCGACGCCGCCCATCGGGACGGCGGCGAGCTGGCCGCGCACCGTGCCGGCCGCGAAGTCGGCGGTGTGGGTGTCACCGGTGAAGCCGGTCGGGTTCGCCTCGATCTGCTTCAGCGAGAAGCCGGTCGCGGTGTCCTGGCCGTTGTCGCCCTCGAGCCCGGTGGTGAACGGGCCCTGCATGCAGCCCGACGAGGTGCGGACGTCGCCGTCACCCTCGGGGTTCGGGAACGCCAGGCGCGGCGGGCCGGGCTGCCCGACGGCGGCCTCGTGGATGTGCGTCGCGGTCTTGGCCGGGCTCTGGTATTCGCCGGTCACGCCGCGCAGGGTGATGTCGTAGCAGATGATCTCGTCGTCGGAGTTGATCCGGAAGTTGAACTCGCCGGTCGCGCCGGGCTCGCCGGGGACGGCCTGCCCGTCGTTGTTGATGACGGCGTCCGGCGTCGCGCTCACGGTGTACATGCTGGTGAACGTGGACGGCTCGGGGACCTCGGTCTCCTGGGCGAACGCGATGCCCGCGGTCGCGGCGAAGCCGAGTGCGGTGGCGGCGGTGACGGCGGCGAGACGGGGCAGGGTGCGGCGCATGCCGGTGTCCTTTCTGACGGGTTCATCCTTGATTGCCCGTCTCTACGGCGGCCGCGCCCGCCGCGTTCACCGGTCACCCGATCGGGTGCAGGAGCACGTCCCGGACCATGCGCTCCCAGGCCGTCACGACCTCGACCGGCGGCAGTCCGAACTGGCCGACCAGAGCCAGGCAGCGACCGTCCGCACCGGTCAGGAGCACCGTCGTCGTCGGACCGTGCGGGCCGTGCGTGCGGACCGGGCGCACCGTGTCGACCTCGCCGGGCGCGAACGCGAACTGCACCGCGCCGGACACCACGCCGACGACGTCGCCGGTATCGACGTGGTCGACCGGGCCCGTCCCGACCTGCAGGCAGCCACCGTTGGGCACGGCCAGCCCGGCCGGGACGCCGTGCTCGCAGAGCACGCACAGCAGGTCGACGACCCGGGCGACGCCGCACGGCGGGGTGGCCGGGACGAGCCCGTCGGGGACCCGGCCGCCGCCGTCGGTGAGCGCGTCGAGCAGGCCGAGGTGGTCGAGCTCGTCGGGGGCCGTGGGCGGCGGCGCGGCGGGCGGGTCGTCGGCGCGCGGGGCCAGCCGCAGCACCTCGGTGACCAGCGGGGCGTCGGGTGACAGCAGGTGCGCGCGGTGCACGGCCGCGCCGTCGCCGTCGAACAGCCACAGGGCGGCGGGCTCGCGGTGCCCGTCGTCGGCCCGGGTCGCGACGACCGAGGCCACCGCCGGGCGGGACAGGCGCAGGGTCACCGCGCCGGGCCGGACTCCGAACGCCTCGCCGGTGAAGGTCGGCTCGGCGTAGGTGCCGAGCTCGCTGATCAGGGCGTTGCCGTTCGCGGTGGTCGCGACGACCTCGTCGAGCAGCGGGAGGTGCCGCGCCAGCGTGCCGGCGTCGAGGTCGAGCCGGTCGCCGCCGAGGTGGGAGAGCAGGACGTCGAGGTCGGTGTGGGGCAGGGTCACGAGGCACGCTCCGGGTCAGTAGACGTCACGCAGGTACCGCTTCCCGCGCTTGAGATCGGCGACGAACCCGGCCGCACCGTCCTCGCCCCCGGTGTGGGCGGCGAGGATCTCGTGCAGCGCGGCGTCGACATCGCGGGCCATCCGGCTCGCATCGCCGCACACGTAGAGGTGGGCGCCCCCGGCCAGCCACGCGTGCAGCCGGGCGCCGTGGGTGCGCATCCGGTCCTGCACGTAGACCTTCTCCGCCTGGTCGCGGGAGAACGCCAGGTCGAGGTGGGTGAGCAGGCCGTCCTCGGCCCAGCCGAGCAGCTCGGACCGGTAGAGGAAGTCGTGGTCGGAGCGGCGGTCGCCGAACAGCAGCCAGTTCCGGCCCCGCGCCCCGCGGGCGGCGCGCTCCTGGAGGAACGCGCGGAACGGGGCGACACCCGTCCCCGGCCCGACCATGATCATGTCGACGTCGTCGGCGGGCGGCCGGAACCCGGTGTTCGGCTGCAGCGAGACGACGGCGGAGTCCCCCACCGCGAGCCGGTCCGCGAGGTGGGTGGAGCAGACCCCGCCGACCGCGCGGTCGGCGCACCGGTAGCGCACCGCGGCGACGGTCAGGTGCACCCGGTCCGGGAACAGCAGCGGGCTCGACGAGATCGAGTACGCCCGGTGCCGGAGCGGGCGCAGCAGCCCGACGAGCTCCTCCGGGTCGAGCCGCAGCCGCGCGGCGTGCAGCAGCCCGAGCAGGTCGCGGTCCCACAGGCAGGCCGCCCGGTCCTCGCGCAGGGCGGCGCGCAGCCCGGCGTCGGCGGCGCGCTCGGCGAGCACGTCGAGCAGGTCCCGCGACGGGGTGACGATCTCGTGCACGCTGGTCAGCAGCTCGCGCAGCGGACGGTCGCCGACGGGGGCGTCACCGTCGTGGCCGAGGTGGTGCAGGAACGCCTCGACGAGCGCGGGGTCGTTGGCGGGCACGACGGTGAGCGAGTCGCCCGCGGCGTAGGTCAGGCCGGTGCCGGTGAGGTCGAACTCGTGGTGGTGGATCTCCTTGTCCGAGGCGGGGCCGGACAGCCGCACCCGGTGCGCGAGCACCGCGGGCACCGGGGCGGGGCGGTCGCGGCGGCGGACCGGCTCCGGCTCGGGTGCGGGTTCCGGCGCGGTGGTCGCGGCGGGAGCGGCGGCCAGCACGGCGACGATCTCGGGGAACCACTGCGCGGAGGCGTCCTCCCACATCACGTCGCAGTCGCGGCGCTCCAGGATCCGGGTCGCCCCCAGCTCGGCGAGGCGGGTGTCGAGCAGCCGCCCGGCCGCGCAGAAGTCCTCGTAGGACTCGTCGCCCAGCGCGCACACCGCGAACGACGTCGCGTCCAGGCGCGGCGCGTCGTCGGCGGTGACCATCTTGCGGAACAGGTCGGCGTTGTCGGGCATCTCGCCGTCGCCGTAGGTGGAGCAGACGACGACCACCCTGCTCATGGCGGCGAGGGCGTCGGCGTCGACGGCGTCGAGCTCGTGCAGCTCCCACGGCACCCCGGCCTCGGTGAGGCGCTCGGTGAGCAGGTCGGCGACGTACTCGGCGTTGCCGGTCTCGGTGCCGTAGAGCACGTGCACCGGGGTCATCCCGGTCTCCTTCCGGACGGGTCCCGCGGCGGCGGCGCTGCGGGCGCCCGCCAGGTAGCCGGACAGCCAGATCCGCTGCTCGGCGGTGAACGGGGCGTCCGGCGAGATCGCCAGGCTGCTCAGCTGCGCCGGGGGCGGCGGCGCGGTCACCGGGCGCCCACCAGGTCCGGTGCGGCGCGGGCCGCGAACAGCTCCTCGACGCCCGGGATGCGGCCCAGGCGCGCGGTGTTGGCGGCGTCCCGGGCGAGGATCCAGCCGTAGGTGCCGGGGCTGTCGGTGCCGTACACGTCGCGCTGCGCGAGGGAGCGCTTGAGGTCCCCGACGCGCTTGTCCGAGACCAGCACGGCGAGCTCGTCGTCGGTGTAGCCGGCCAGGGCGTCGCGGGCGTAGCGGACCAGCCGGGCGCGGACGGCGTGGTCCTCGGTGAGCAGCAGCGTGCGGGCGTCGACGCCGCGGCGGGCGGCGACCTCCTCGGCGACGGTCTGCACGGTCAGGCCGTTGAGCAGGACGAACATCCCCTCCCCGGCGTCGCCGTCGGGTACCGCCCCGGCCGCGACGGGGACGCCGTCGCGCTGGGCGAGCTTGTGCCGGCGCAGCTGGTGCGCGGCGAGGGCGGCGGCGAGCTCGTCGACGAGCTCGCGGCGGGTGCGGGCGGCGAGGATCTCCCCGGCGTCCTGGTAGAGCCGCAGCGCCCGCGGGGTCGCGACGAGCAGGTGCGCGCGTTCGCGGTCCCAGTGCTCGAGCAGCCGGACGGCGAGCGGCGAGCCGGTGGCGTCGGCGTGCCACTCCAGCAGCAGCCGGACGGCGGTCGCGTGGAACCCCGAGACCGGTGCGACGTCGACCGAGTCGGTCGAGAACCCGACCGTCCCGGCCGGGTCGTACTGGTAGAGGAACCCGCCGGACATGCCGTTGCCCAGGCCGGACCCGGCGGCGCCGAGGTTCAGCACGGCCCCGCCGGTCATGTACTCGCAGCCGAAGTCGCCGAGCCCCTCGACGACGGCGCTCGCCCCGGAGTTCCGCACCGCGAACCGGTCCCCCGCCTCGCCGTGGACGAACAGCCGGCCGCCGGTGGCCCCGAACAACGCGAAGTTGCCGACGAGCACGTTGCTGCCGGGCCGGCCGTCGTGCACGGTGCCCGGTGAGCGGATCGCGATGGTGCCGCCGCAGGCGGACTTGCCGACGCCGTCGTTGGCGGTGCCGGTGTGGACGAGCCACATCCCGTCGTTGCAGAGCAGACCGAACGACTGCCCCGCCGCGCCGCGGGTGCGGATCCGCAGCCACCGCTGCGGCAGGAAGCGGCGGCCGCGGTCGTCGACGAGTGCCGGTCCCGGGACGTCCTCGTGGTTCAGCATCCGCTCGACGTCGACGGCGAGGCGCCCGCCCACCGAGCGGTGCCGGTTGCCGAGCGCTCCCCCGTCGATGTCCACTCCGGACTCCCCGCGGGCCAGGGCGGCGCGGACGGTCGCCGACCAGCGCTCGTCGTGGTCGTGGTCGGCGCCGACCCGCACCGGGTCGGCGACCTGCGGGGTCGTCACCCGGTGCAGCAGGCGGCGCAGGTCCAGACGCCCGACCAGCGACGGGTGCCGCGCCAGGTGCAGCAGGTCGGCGCGGCCGCGGGCCTCGCGCAGGCTGCGCAGCCCGAGCGAGGCGAGGGTCTCGCGGACCTCGTGGGCGACACCGAGCAGGTACTGGGCCAGCGCACGGGGGTCGCCGTCGAACGCGTCGGCGTCGGTGGTGATCCCGGCCGGGCACTTCACGTTGCAGTTCTTCGCCATGACGCAGCGCAGCATCATCAGCGCGGTCGTCCCGAACTCGAAGCCGTCGGCGCCGAGCAGTGCGGAGACGACGACGTCGCCGCCGGTCTGGTGCGCCCCGGAGCACCGCAGCTCCACGGCGTCGCGCAGGCCGTGCGCGGACAGCGCCTGGTGCACCTCGGCGACGCCCAGCTCGGCGGAACGCCCGGCGAACTTCAGGCTGGTGACGTTCGCGGCGCCGGTGCCGCCGGTGTTGCCCGCGACGTTGATGACGTGCGCCCCGGCCTTCGCGACGCCGACGGCGATCGTCCCGATCCCCTCCGAGGACACCAGCTTGACCACCACCTTCACCCGCGCGGCGGTGGCGTCGTGGATGAGCTGGGCGAGGTCCTCGATGGAGTAGGTGTCGTGGTGCGGCGGCGGGGACACCAGCTCGACGCCGGGCGTCGCGCCGCGGGCGGCGGCGATGTCGACGGTCACCTTGGCGCCGGGCAGCTGACCGCCCTCGCCGGGCTTGGCGCCCTGCGCGATCTTGATCTCGACCTGTTCGAGCACCGGGTCGGCGAGGTAGCCCGCCCACACCCCGAAGCGGCCGGAGGCGAACTGCTTGATCCGGGAGCCGCGGATGGTGCCGAACCGGCTGCGGGACTCGCCGCCCTCACCGCAGTTGGACAGCCCGCCGACCATGTTGGTGCCGTGCGCGACGGCCTCGTGCGCCCCGGCGACGAGCGCGCCGTGGCTCATCGCGCCCGAGGCGAGGGTGCGGGTGATCTCCGAGGCGGGCTGCACGTCGTCGAGAGCGACCGGGTCGGGGGCGGTGACCAGCAGGTCCAGCCAGGCCCCCGCCGTCCCGGCCGCGACCACCCGCAGGGTGCCGTGGTCGAGGCGTGCGACGGACGCGCCGAACCGCTCGACCAGCCAGGACGCCAGCGGGGCGGCGTCGCCGTCGACGTGCAGCAGGTCGCCGTCGCGCCGCAGGCCGCGTACGGCGATGCACGCGTTGCCCGCCGGGTCGATCCGGTCGAGGACGCCCGCGGGGCGGCCGTCGCGCAGGTCCGGCGGGAACACCAGCACGTCGCGCAGCGCGGACGGGCGTCGCGCACGCTCGGCGGTGAGGGACCGGACGAGCTCGCGGTAGCCGGGCGTGGGCGCGGACGCGTCGATCTCGGCGGCGGTCAGCGCGCCCAGCCCGGTGTGGACGTAGGCGTCGTCGTGCAGGCCGAGGGAGTCGGTGAGCGCGGCGAGCGGGAGCAGCCGCAGCTCACGGTCGGCCGGGCCGGCGGTGAGGCCGGTCCGTTCGTCGACCAGGCCGGTGAACGCGGTGACGGCGGCGGCGCCGTAGGAGTGCCCGGCACCGTCGGAGCGTTCCTTGAACAGCCCGAGCTGCGGCACGTCCTCGGGGCCGGTGACGGTCAGCGCGCGGGCGTGCCAGTCGCGCACCGACCGCTCGATGTCGGCGAACCCGGCGCCGCCGACCGGGGCGTCGACCTCCGGGAGCCAGCGGGCGAGCACCGGGTCGCGGGTGTCGAGGTAGGCGGCCTCGAAGAACTCGCCGCCGACGTAGCTCTCCATGGTGCACAGCCCGATCCGGGCCATGGTCTTGAGCAGGGACTTCTCCGCGGCGGCGCGGAAGCGGGCGAACGCCGCGCCGGGGTCGCCGGGATGCTGCTGCGCGGCGCGCAGGTGGGCGGTGTGCGGGTGCACGGCCGAGGCCCCGAACCCGAGGACGACGGCGAGGTGGTGCGCCGAGCACACCTGCCCGGTGGCGACGACCAGCGACACCGCGGGGCGCAGACCGGCCGCGACCAGCGCACGGTTCACCGCGGCGACGGCGAGCACCGCGGGGACCGCGGCCCGGTCGCGGGCGACGGCGCGGTCGTCGAGGACGGCGATGCCACCGCCCTCGCGGGCGAAGGCGACGACCTCGGCGCACAGTCCCTCGACCGCGGCCTCCAGCGTGCCGGGCTCGTGCAGCAGCGCGAAGGCGCCGACCGGGACGACGTGCTGGGCGCCGATGCGGGCGAGGCCGTCGGCGTCGAGGACGGGCGAGTCGAGGACGATGCGGTGGAACGGGCCGTCGTGCACCGGTCGGGCGCCGAGCGCGACGCGCAGGGTCATGCCGTCGGCCTCGCGGATCGGGTCCAGCGGCGGGTTGGTGACCTGGGCGAAGCGCTGGGAGAAGTAGTGCGCGACCCCGCCCTCGCGGTCGCTGAGCGCGTTGATGGCGTTGCCGTAGCCCATGGCGGACACGCGTTCGGCCCCCGTGTCGAGCATCGGGTCGAGCAGGACGCGGAACGCCTCGGCGTCCAGGCCGTAGGCGACGTAGCGCTGGTGGACGGTGAGGTCACCGGTCGCGGCGGGCCCGGATCCCGCGGGAGCGGGCGGCAGCTCGGCCGCCGGTGTGCGGGCCCCGGCCAGGAGGGCCTCGTGGTCGGCGCGGGCGGCGAGCAGCTCCAGGGTCTGCGCGGTGTCGTAGCTGCGACGCTCGCGGGTGCTCCACCACAGCATCCCGCCGGCCTCGACACGGCCGCGGCGCAGCACGTCGTCGTCGGGGAACGGGAACTGGCCCGCCTCCGAGGAGACGGTCAGGTAGTCGGCGGTCTCGCAGGTCCGCAGTGGACGCAGGCCGAGCCGGTCGAGGCGGGCGCCGACGACCTCGCCGTCGGAGAAGACGAGCGCGGCCGGGCCGTCGTTGATCTCCTCGACCAGCGACCGGTACTCCAGCATCGCGCGCACCGGCGCGGGCAGCGTGCGGTCGTTCTCCCAGGCCGGGGGCATCGCGGCGACGACGGCCGCGACGAGGTCGAGCCCGTCGCCCGCCACGCGCGCGTGCAGGGTCTGGTCGAACCGCGCGCTGTCGGACTGCCCGGGCGGGCGCACGATCCGGCGGCCCCGGGCGCGGGCGAGGGCCTCGTCGGCGATCCGGTTCTTGCGGTCGGTGTTGAGCTCGCCGTTGTGCGCGAGCAGCCGGAAGGGCTGCGCCATCGACGGGTGCGGGTCGGTGTTGGTCGAGAAGCGGGTGTGGAAGTAGAGGCTGCGCACCCGGTGCTCCGGGTCGGTCAGGTCGGCGAAGTACGGCACGACCTCCCACGAGTTCAGCCGTCCCTTGAGGACCTGGGTGCGGGTCGAGAGGCTGAGCGGGTGGAGACCGGCGACGGCGTCGTCGCTGTAGGCGACGGACTCGATGTCGAGCAGCGCGCCGTGCGCCAGGCGCTCCGGGTCCGCGACGTCGGGCACCTCGACGATCCACTGCCGCACCGGGAGCTGCTGTGCGACGGCCGCGGGGCGCAGCACCGACGGGTCGACCGGCACGTCGCGGACGGCCAGGACGGTGCAGCCGTGCGCGGTGAGGGTGAGCGTGACCAGCGACGCGGCCGCCGCGGCCCGATCGGGGTCGGCGGGGAGGAAGACGTTGGCGACGGCGAACCGCCCCGGGGTCAGCTCGCGGCCGGCGAGCCGGGAGAAGAACGGCACCGACAGGTCCACCGAGACACCGCCGCCGTCACCGACGCCCTCGGCGGACATCCCGCCGCGGTGCGGCACCGAGCAGAGGGCACGATGGGCGAGGGTGAGCACGTCGTGGGTCTGCATTCCGTCCTTGCGGACGATCAGCCCGACGCCGCAGCTCGCGTGCTCGGCGGCGGGGTCGTGCAGTCCGGCCGGTGCCACGTGGCGCTCCTCCTTCACTAAGGGAAGGCTTACCTTAGGAAGACGGAAGCGAGGGGAGCAACGCCCGGTCGCTGTCGCGCGGGACACACCGGGGGCCGACGGCGGCGCCGGGGTGCGGTCGGGACGGGGCTAGACTGCGGGCGACGGGGTGTGGCGCAGCTTGGTAGCGCACTCGCTTTGGGAGCGAGGGGCCGTGGGTTCAAATCCCGCCACCCCGACCAGCGGAACGCACGTCGCGCCGTCCGTCGGCTCGACGAGGCCGTTCTCCGGTGCCCACCGGGGTGAACCTCAGGGACGACCCCGATTCGTCCGTGACTTCCGATCCCTACGGTCGTCCGCATGGCGCCCCACGAGAGCTCCGATGCCCAGGTCTCCGCTCGGGACCTCCGCGTCTCACACGCTGAACGGGATCATGTGTCCGCCGTGCTCGACCGGCACCATCTCGAAGGGCGGCTCGACGGCCCCGAGCTCGCCGAGCGGCTGGCGACCGTGTCGACCGCGATCACCCGGGCTGAGCTGAACAGCGTGGTCGTGGACCTCCCGGGTGCGCTCGACACGGTGCTCGCGCGCGACGTGCTCGAGCTGACGAACACCGCAGGAGACCTCCGACGCTCGGGCGAATGGCTCGTCCCGCCGCGGGTGATCGTGCGGTCCTGGTTCGGCAACGCCCGCCTCGACATGCGCCGCGCGCGGTTCGTCACCGGGCAGGTGCTGGTCGACGTCGAACTGGTGGTGGGGAACCTGGACGTACGGCTACCGGAAGGGGCCACGGTCGACACGACGGACGTGCGCACCGAGGTCGGCACGATCCGCGACGGGCTCGGTCCGTCGGCGTCACGCGGTACGCCGCACGTCGTCATCGTGGGTGGGACACGGGTGGGGAACGTGACCGTGCGCTGACGCCCCGTCGCCTCTGACCTCGTCGACGGCCACGAAGAACAGGCTCGCCCCGCGCCCGTCCGGCGGACGGACCTCGACGCCGCCGTCCCCGGCCACGACGTCCTATCCGAGCGTCTCCGCCCACCACGCTGCGGAGACACCGGGGTCGCGGACGTCGATCGTCAGTGCCTCCCAGGTCACCTTCACGCCGGCCCCTCCGCGGACGCAGCCCACCGGGAAGGACGACGCAGGGTCAGGACAGCACCCGCAGCTGGAACGGGTAGTCGTAGCTCCGGTTGTTCGACGCCCGCACCGCGCCCTTGATGTGGCACCACGCGGACACGACGAACAGCACGACCATGAGCGGGATCGCCACGACGATCCCCACCACGGTGAAGATCAGGATCCAGCTCACGATGAACAGCACCCAGAACGTCAGGTTGAAGTTGAACGCCCCGGCGGCGGCCCGGCGCGCGAACGGGTCGTCCTTCTTGACCAGCCAGACCAGCAGCGGGCCGAGCAGGCTCAGCAGCCCGGCGCTCAGCACCGCGGCGATCGGCGCGGACAGGTGCGCCAGGATCGCGGCGATCCGGCTGCTGTCGGCCGGCGTGGGTGCGGGGCCACCGGCGTACGGCTGTGACATCGGGTTCCTCTCCTCTGGTCCGCGGGCCCGGGCGGCCGCGTTCCGGTTCCGCCGGACGAAGGTCCGCGGTCTCCCGGCCACCCTGCCAGCCACCGGTCCGGAACCGGGAACCGGACAACACGGGCCGATCCGCGATCACCCGGATGTGTGCAGGCAGCGCATGCGGCCTCGAACAAGCAGAGCCGGCCGTGTCCGGCCCGAGCCGCGCGATCCACGGCCACATCGCGGCGGGCGGGGCGCCGGTCCTGGCGGCGCGGTCGATCTGCAGGTCGGCGGGGGGCAGCCGAAGGACTGTGACGGCGGGAACACCCCGCGCCGCACCGGCGTTCCGGTCGTCGAAGCGTCCGTGGGGGGATCCGATGCCGTCGGCTGCGAGACCGTCGTTCACCGTCGGCCTCGTCGTGCCCTCGGCCGGCTCCGAGGGGATCTACGGCCCGTCGTGCATCCTCTGCGCCCGCCTGGCCGCGGAGGAGCTGAACGCGGTGGGCGGGGTCCTCGACCGGCCCGTCCACCTGCGGATCCTCGACGGGTCCGGGGCGCCGGAGCAGGTGGCGACGGCGGTCGCGCAGGCGGCGCGGACGGGGGCGATCGACGCCGTCGTCGGCTGGCACATCTCCCCGGTGCGGGTGCGGCTCGCCTCCGCGCTGCGCGGACTGGTGCCGTACGTGTTCACCGCGCTCTACGAGGGCGGCGAGACCACGCCGGGTGTCGTCCCGATCGGTGAGACACCGGACATCCAGCTCACCCCGGCGCTGCGGTGGATGGCCGAGGAGATCGGCGTCCGGCGCTGGGCGGTGATCGGCAACGACTACCGCTGGCCGCACCGGTCGATCGCGCGGACCCGGGCCGCGCTCGACGGGTCCGGCGGGCCGACGCTGGACCACACCCGGTTCGTGCCGCTCGGCACCTCCGACCACCGGGCGGTGCTCGACGACCTGGCCGACCTCGACGTCGACGGGGTCCTGACGCTGCTCGTCGGCTCCGACGCCGTCGCGTTCCACCGCGAGTTCGCCCGGCGCGGGCTGGAGAGCCGGTACGCCCGGTTCTCCCCGCTGATGGACGAGAGCATGCTCGCCTCCGCCGGGGCCGGGTCGTCGCAGGACGTGTTCACCGCCGCCGGCTACTTCGAGGCCCTCCCGACCGCGGAGAGCCTGGCCTTCGGCGCCCGCTACGCCCGCCGGTTCGGCCCCGGCGCGCCGCTGCCGTGCGCGCCCGGCGAGTCCTGCTACGAGGGCGTCGGGTTCCTCGCCGCCCTGGTGAACCGGGTCGGCACCACCGATCCGATCCGGCTGTCCGAGGCCGCCGGACGGTGCCGCTACGTCGGCCCGCGCGGACCGGTGACGGTGCGCGACGGCCGGGCCGAGCAGCGGATCTACATGGCCGTCGCCGACGGGTCGGGCTTCGACATCCTCGCGTCCCTCTGAGCCCTCCGGGCGATCACGAGCGCGGTCACGACCGCGACGAGGACCAGGATCCCGGCCAGCGGCAGCCCGATCAGCATCATCAGGCCCCCGCCGATGTTGGCGCCGATCACCGCTGCGGTCATGACGCGCCCGGCCCACCCGACCAGCAGGCCCGCCACCACGCACAGCACCACGGGGGACGCCGCGGCCCACCGCCGCACGACGGCGAGGACGCAGCAGGCCAGGCCCACACCCGCGACGACGCCGGTGAGCCACGGCAGCGCCTCCAGCGCGGCCGGCGGGTCGAGGCCCCGCGTCCCGTCGGTGGGAGCGGTGCTGACGTCACCGACCAGGTACCAGGCGACGACGGCCGCGCAGAGCCCGGCGACCAGTCCCACCGGGATCGCGCGCAGAGCGCTGTGCACGGGGGTCTCCTTCTCCTCGGGTCCCGCCACCCTGCCCCGGACGGCGTCGCCGGGCCTCCGTGGAACCACGCAGGTCAGTCCGCCGGCCGCCACGGCCGCGGCGGCAGCGTCGGCAGGCCGCTCGGCGCGCACTGCCCGCCCCGCTCCCCCGCCAGCCGGAACACCAGCCAGCCCGACAGCGCGGCCAGCACCGACCCGGTCAGGATCCCGATCTTCGCCTCGGCGACGAGCAGCTCGTCGGTGAGCGCGAGCTCGGTGACGAACAGGGCGACGGTGAACCCGATGCCCGACAGTGCGGCACCGCCCATGAGCTGGCCCCAGCGCAGCGTGTCGGGCACCCGGCCCAGCCCGGTGCGCAGCGCGATCCAGGTCGCGGCGGCGACGCCGATCGGCTTGCCGACGACCAGGCCGAGCACGATGCCCCAGGTGAGCATCGACGTCGCCGCGGCCGACAGGGTCTCCGAGGAGAGCACCACCCCGGCGTTGGCGAGCACGAACAGCGGCACGATGACGTAGCTGCTCCACGGCTGGATGGCCTGCTGGAGCCGCTCGTTCGGGGAGACGGCGGCGACCGCGACCGCGCGGGCGGTGCGGGCCCGCTCCGGAGTGGGGTCGAGCAGGAAGTTCTTCCCGATCCGGACGGCCTCGACCATCTCGGTGCGGCGCGGGGCGTAGGCGTTGACCAGCAGCCCGAGCGCGACGCCGACGACGCTCGGGTGCACCCCCGACCGCAGCACCGCGACCCAGCACAGGATCCCGACGACGGCGTAGAACGGCGTCCGCCAGAACCGCACCCAGCGCAGCGCGAGCAGCCCGGCGAGCAGCACCACGGCGACGAGCAGCGCGAGCAGGTCGACCTCGTCGGTGTAGAACAGCGCGATCGCCAGCACCGCGCCGATGTCGTCGACGATGGCCAGTGCCAGCAGGAACACGCGCAGCTGGTCCGGGCAGCGCGGCCCGAGCAGCGCGAGCACGCCCAGCATGACCGCGGTGTCGGTGGAGATCGCGATGCCCCAGGCGCCCGCCGCCTCGCCGCCGGCGTTGAGCGCGAGGAAGAACAGCGCGGGCACGACGAGCCCGCCGAGTGCGGCCGCGGCCGGTGCGGCCAGGGCGCGGAACCCGCGCAGCTCGCCCAGCGTCGTCTCGCGGGCGATCTCGAGCCCGACGGAGAGGAAGAACAGCACCATCAGGCCGTCGTTGACCCAGTGCCGCAGGTCCAGGTCGAGCGCGGACCCGCCGAACGACACGGCCAGCGGGGTGTGCCAGAACGTCTCGTAGCCGACGCCGAGGTTGGCCCACAGCAGCGCGACGACGGCCGCCCCGACCAGCAGGACCGCCGATCCGGACTCGGTCCCGAGGAACCGCCGCGCGGCATCGGAGAGGTCGCCGCGCTCGGCTAGGGTCACCACCGCCATGTGCAGATCCTGCCCCGCCCGTCGCGGGACGCGACGAGGAGGCCGCCATCAGCCTGGATCCGCCCGTCGGACCGTACGACCACGTCCTGGGCCCGCCCGAGGCCGAGCTGACGCTGGTGGAGTACGGCGACTTCGAGTGCCCCTACTGCCGCGACGCCGCACCCGTGCTGGAGACGGTCCGCGACCGCTTCGAGGGGCGGCTGCGGTTCGCGTTCCGGCACTTCCCGCTGCACGAGGTGCACCCGCACGCCATCGCGGCCGCCCTCGCCGCGGAGATGGCCGGGTTCGACGGCCGGTTCTGGGAGATGCACGACACGCTGTTCGCCCCCGGTCCGCCGCGGCTGCGCCAGGACGACCTGCGGGAGCACGCCGTCGCCGCGGGGGTGCGGCCGGACCGGGTCGTCTGGCCGGCGACGCGGCTGGCGGAGGACCGGGTCGAGGCCGGGTTCAACGCGGCGGTGCGCTCGGGCGTGCGCGGCACGCCGACCCTGTTCGTCAACGGCGAGCAGTACCGCGGCGACGTCACCGTCGCCGCGCTCACCGCCGCGCTGGACCCCGCGCACCGGTCGTAGCCGCTCAGGCCGTCGCGGCGGGCCCGACCAGCATCACCGGGCAGTCCGCGCGCTGGACCAGCGCGAGCCCGGTCGAGCCGAGCAGCAGCCCGGTGAACCCGCCCCGCCCCCGGGTGGCGACGACGACCAGTCGCGCCGCCCCGCTGCGCTGGGCCAGCACCCGTCCCGGCTCGGCGCGCTCGATCACCCGCTCGACGGCGACGTCGGGATAGCGCTCCGACCAGCCGGCGAGCCGCTCGGCCAGCGCCCGCTCCTCGGCGTCGCGCAGCCGGTCGAACGCACCGGTCGCGCGCAGGGCCGGGGACCGGCCGTCGTGCCAGGCGTGCAGGACGACCAGCCCGGTGCGGTGCTCGGCGGCCGCGGCGAAGGCGTGCTCCAGCGCGACGTCGGACAGCGGACCGCCGTCGATCCCGACCAGGACCGGCCCGTCGGACGACGTACCGCGGACGACGACGACCGGGCAGCCCGCGTGCGAGGCCACGGCGAGGGTCACCGACCCCAGCGCGGTGCCCATCGTCCCGCGCCCGGCGGACCCGAGCACCAGCAGCTCCGCCGTGGCGGACCGATCGACCAACGCCGTCGACGGCGCCCGCCGGTCCTCGGCGACGTCGACCGCGACCTCGGGTGCGGCCTGCGCGGCGGCGTGCCGGGCCGCGTCGAGGGTCGCGCGGGACTCCTCGCGGATCGACTCCTCGACGTCGTCGAGCAGGGGTGCGACGGCGGCGTCCGCGTACAGCCCGGCCACGTCGAAGGCCTGCACGAGCAGCAGGTCGGCATGCCGGGCCGCGGCCTCGCGGGCCGCCCACGCGACGGCGTCCAGGGCCGCGTCCGATCCGTCCACGCCGACGACGACGGTGCTCATCACGGTGCTCCGTTCCCGGCCGGCCCGGTGTCGGCCGTTCACCCTCCACTGTGCTCCGCCGCGGGCCGGGCCGCACGGCCCCGTCGTGTGAGGTCGGAGACGGCCCGCACGGGCCGGGACGGGCACCCGGGGCCCCGGGCCGCGTCGCTACGGTGATCGCTGCTGCATTCCGGAGACAGGGAGGTCCCGTGCACGCACCGAGCGTTCTCGTGGTCGGCGCCGGGTTCGGCGGCATCGCCGCCGCGATCGAGCTGCGGGCCCACGGCATCCGCGACGTCACGATCGTCGACGCCGCCGAGGGCATCGGCGGTACGTGGCTGCACAACATCTACCCGGGCGCCGCCTGCGACGTGCCGAGCCACCTCTACTCGTACTCGTTCGCCCAGCGCACCGACTGGTCGCGGCTCTGCTCCCCGCAGCCCGAGATCCTGGCCTACCTGCGCGGTGTCGCCGCCGAGTTCGGGGTCGACGAGCTGGTGCGGACCGGTGTGCGGATCGTCGACGCCCGGCGCGACGAGGCCGACGGACCGTGGACGGTCACCGCCGACGACGGCCGCACCTGGACCCCCGACGTGCTGATCGTCGCGACCGGTCAGCTGAACCGGCCGGTGTCCCCCGACCTGCCCGGCGTCGACTCGTTCACCGGGACGATGTTCCACTCCGCGCGCTGGGACCACGACCACGACCTGCGCGGACGCCGCGTCGCCGTGATCGGGACCGGCGCCAGTGCCGTGCAGTTCGTGCCGGCGATCGCCCCCGAGGTGGGGCACATGACGGTGTTCCAGCGGTCCGGGAACTGGTTCCTGCCGCGGCGGAACCGGAGGTTCCCGGCGTGGTGGCGGGCCGCGATCGCGCGGGTGCCCGGCCTGCAGCGGGCCCGGCGCCGGTTCATCACCGGGTACTGCGAGTCGCTGACGTTGATGATCCGCCACCCCGCCACCTGGGGCCGGCCGGGGCGGCTCTACGCGACGCTGTTCATGCGGGCCCAGCTGCGCGACCCCGAGGTCCGCCGCAAGGTCTGGCCGGACTACACCTTCGGCTGCAAGCGCATCCTGTTCAGCTCGCACTGGCTGCCCGCGCTGCAGCGGCCCAACGTCGAGGTCGAGACGTCGCGCATCGTCGCCGTCGAGCCGACCGGGGTGCGCACCGAGGACGGCACGCTGCACGAGGTCGACACGATCATCTGGGGCACCGGGTTCGCCGCGACCGACTTCATGTTCCCGATGGAGATCAGCGGCCCGGGTGGACGGTCGCTGCGTACCGAGTGGAAGGACGGCGCGCACGCCTACCTCGGCATGACCGTCCCCGGGTTCCCGTCGCTGTTCGTGCTCTACGGCCCGAACACCAACACCTCCGGCGGCTCGATCATCCGGTACCTGGAGCACCAGGTCCGCTACGTCCGCGAGGCCCTGCAGGAGGCGGCCCGCCGCGGCGCGTCCGGTGTGGAGGTCCGCCCCGAGGTCGAGCAGGCCTACGACGAGGAGGTCCAGGCCCGCTTCCCCGGCACCGCGTGGACCCGCTGCGACTCCTGGTACCGCGACGACACCGGGCGGATCGTCACCAACTGGCCCGGCTACATGCGCGAGTACGACGAGCGCACCCGCCGCGTCGAGCCGTCGGACTACGTCTTCCACTGAGGCCGACGGCCCGGCCGGCCCCGGAGACGGAACCGCCCCCCGCACCCCGTGGCGGCGGGGTGCGGGGGGCGGAGGCGTGTGCGGGTCAGTCGCACTTCGTGGGGTTGTCCCGGTTCTGGGCCGCCCCGCCACCGAGGACCCCGAGCACGTTGCCCAGGGCCGCGTTGACGCCCGGGCAGACGTTGGCGTTGTTGAGGACGTTGACGTCGTCGAGGTTCACCAGGCCGAACTGGTCGCCGCGCGTGTTGCCGACGTCCTGGACGAACGAGTCGCCGTCGCCGTCGTCGTCGGTGTGGGTCGCGGGCGCAGCCGACGCCAGCGGGCTGAGGGCCACCATGGTGGCGATGACGGCGACGCCGGTGACCGCGAGCTTCCTGCGCATGTCGTTCTCCCCGATCGTGTCCGGTGGGACGGACGTGCCGCACGGTTCCCGTGAGCACCACCGGGACGCCTGTGCGTCGCGGCAAGCGGACAGTAGGCAGGCGCTCACCGGCGGGGATACGGCCGCGACACCAACGGGTGACCCGGTCACCACCGGTATCGGAAGTGTGGTGTGAAACGGACGGAACCGGTTCTCCCAGGACGCCGGACACCCTGCGTCCCCACGTCCGGGGCGGTCGATGCGAAGGGTGACCGGCCGACCGGACCGTGCGCAGGGGCCGACCACTCGCGGGGGTGAATCCGTGACCGGCGTGTCGCGGGCCCCGGCGTGTCGCGGCGGGACCGGGGCGTCCGGGGCGGGAGGAGAACCCCGGTGAGGTGCGCGCGGCGAGACGGCCGCGGCCGGTCAGGCCGCGAGCACCCGGCTGCGGGACACCACGTCGAGGTGGCGCCGGCTCTCCGCCGACAGGTCCCGCCCGGCGGTGAGCCGGTCGTGCACCGTCGCGACGACGCCGTCGCCGACGGCCCAGAGCCGGGCCACCTCGATCAGCTGGTCGGTCTCGGCGCTGGTGACCTCGCCGTCGTCGAGGGCACGGGCGACGGCCTCGGCGTAGGCGGTGCTCGCCGCGTCCGGCCAGACACCGGCACCGGTGCGCGCGTCCGCGGCGGGGTCCGACCCGCTGCGGTGCAGCACGCGGCCCGACGGCGGTGCGGGCGTCCACGACGCGGGCACCACCACGGGCCGGGCGCCGAGCCCCGCCGGGTCGGTGTGCCCGGCCGCGGCGAGCTGGGCGGCGAGCAGACCCGCGGTGGCGCGGGCATCCCCCGCGGCGCTGTGCGCGGCGCGCAGCGGGACCCCGTAGGAGGCACAGGCGTCGGGCAGCCGCCGCCCGGTGCGCCCGGGAACCTCCGGTAGCCGGTCCAGCAGCCGCATGGTGCACAGCGCCGGCCACGCCGGTGGAGTGTGGCCGGCGCGCTCGAACTCGGCGGTCAGGAACCGCAGGTCGAAGCTCGCGTTGTGGGCGGCGACGACCCGGCCGGACAGGCGTTCGGCGAGGTCGCCCGCGATGTCGGCGAACCGCGGGGCACCCGCCAGGTCGGCGGGGCGCAGCCCGTGGACCCGCGCCGGGCCGGGGTGGCGCTCCGGGTCGAGCAGGGTGTGCCACTCGTCCTCGACGGTGCCGTCGGCTCGGCAGCGCACCACGGCGATCTCGACGATCCGGTGCCCGCTGCTCGGTGCGAGGCCGGTGGTCTCGACGTCGACGACGGCGTAGCCCGTCCCGGCCGGGATCGCCCCGGCACCGGACAGCGTGAGCACCGTCGTGGGCTCCTCGACCGGCAGCGCGACCGCGGCCTCGGCGGGGACGGGGCGCGGGGCGGGGGTGCGGGTGCGCAGCCAGCTCCACACCGCGTCGACGTCGAGCGCCCGGGCGGCGTAGGCCTGGTCGAGCAGGCGGGGCGAGAGGACCTCGTCCCACTTCTCCTCGGCCTTGGCCGCCACCGTCGCGGCGAGGTCGACCGGGTCGGGCGCCGGGGCGTGGGCGAGCGCGGCGAGCGCGTCCTCGACCTGCGGCAGCGGCGCCGAGACCCGCAGGGCGGGACCCTCCCGCCCCGCCCGCAGCCCGCGCTGGTGCAGGGCCACCAGCAGGGTGTCGAGCATCCGGTCGCCGCGCCACGGGAGGACGAGCGTGGACGTGCCGCGTGGGATCAGGTCGGTGTCGCGCAGGCCGAGGCGGTCGAACGCCCGCCGTGCGGTGTCGAGGAGATCGCGGGCCGGGTCGTCGAGGAGGTCGGCGATGCCGTCGTCCTCACCGCGGTAGACCTCCAGCATCTCCTCGCGGACCCGGTCGTGGACCCGGGCGGCGCCGGTCGGCGGGAAGCTCGCGACCGAGCCGCGGCTGTCGGGGACGACCTCGACCACCGACTCCCCCGGGTACACCGCGACCACCCGCCAGCGCCGTCCGGCCAGGACCAGGTTCGAGTCCGGGACCAGCGGCGACCCGGCGTCGACCGAGCCGATCTCCTGCCCGGCGGCGACGACGCGGTACGTGGCGGGGGTGTCGAAGGCGGCGAGGAAGGAGTAGTGCTCGATCTCCCGTTCGCCCCGGCCGCCGGGGAGCAGCGTGCCGTCGCCCGCGGTCATCAGCATGTCGGCGTCGTGCAGGGCGTCGAGCAGCCGATGGAAGGTCTCGCCGTCGACCCGGCGGAACGGCCCGCGCGAGCACAGCGCGGACTCGGCCTGCCCGGGCCGCACCCCGCCGAACTGGGCGGTCAGCGACAGGACCTGCTGGACGATCGTCGAGAGGTGCAGGCCGCCGTGCTCGGGGGGCTCACACCAGTCGTGCACCCGGATCAGGCGCAGCATCGCGGCCGTCTGCACGAGCTGCGGACGGAGCTCGTCCACCGGCTCGGGATCGTCGGCCAGCTCGTTCTCGGCGACGTAGGTCCGCAGGACGGAGCGGTCCCCCGGTCTCCGGCCGGCCCGACCCCACCGCTGTCGCAGGGCCGCGACCGACGGGGGCGGCCCGACCTGTGCGACCTCGCGGACCTGGCCGATGTCGACGCCCATCTCCAGCGTCGAGGTGCAGACCGCCGTGGCCGGGAGGTCGGTAGAGCGCAGCCGCTCCTCGACGTCCTCGCGCTCGACCTTGGACAGGCTGCCGTGGTGGGCGAAGAACTCGTTCGGGGTCCCGGTGCGCTCGCACTCCTGCCGCAGCCGGTCCGCGTAGTACTCGACGTCGCTGCGGGCGTTGGCGAACACCAGGTTCGTCGACCCGCGGAACCGGGTGTGCAGCCGGCGCGCCACGGCCGACGAGCCACCGGCTCCACGGGTGGTGAGGTGGCCGTGGATCCGGGTCCGGCGGTCGCGCCCGTCGACGGTCGACTCCACGACCTGCACCCGGCCGCCGAGGCCGGGACGCAGGAACTCGGCGGCGGCGTCGAGCTTCCCCACGGTCGCGGACAGCCCGATCCGCGGGACCCGTCGGCGCGCCAGCAGGTCCACCCGGTGCATCAGCGAGGACAGCTGCGCGCCCCGGGCGCTGCCCGGGAACGCGTGCAGCTCGTCGACCACGATGAACCGCAGGTCCCCGAGCAGCGACTTCGCCCGTTCCCCGCGGTGGCAGAGGATGCCCTCCACCGACTCCGGGGTGATCAGCAGGACCCCGGCCCGGTCCCGCCACACCTTCTTCCGGCGCCCGGCCGGGACGTCCCCGTGCCACGGGTGCACCGGGATCCCCAGCTCCTCCCCCAGCGGCTCCAGCCGTCGCAGCTGGTCGTTGATCAGCGCCTTGAGCGGTGACAGGTACAGCACCTCGACGCCACCGGGAGGCGTGCCCGCCTCGCGGCGCTCCACCAGGTGCGAGAGCACCGGCAGGAAGGCCGCCTCGGTCTTGCCCCCGGCCGTCGACGCGGTGATCAGGACGTCGGGCCCGGCGGCCAGGATCGGCTCGACCGAGCGGGCCTGCACGTCGTGCAGACCCTCCCAGCCCTGGCCGTGGATCCAGCGGCGGACCGGCTCGGCGAGGCGGGCGTAGGCCGAGTCAGAAGCTGACGAGGTCATCGTCGTCCTCCAGGGGCGTGAGGTCGGGGTTCTCCTCGACGACGACGGCGGTGTGCCCCAGGACCTCCTGCCAGTCCCGTCCCGGGTTCTGCTCGAGCAGGGACAGCAGGTCGCAGAAGGCCTTGATCGTGTTCCGCGGGGTGCGGAAGTAGGCGTCGCCGATCTGGCGGCGGCAGTGCGCCATGAACGCGTCGACGGCCTCGTCGGGGACGAGGTACTTCGCCGGGTCCCCGGAGGCGTAGACGTGCCGGACGTTCTCCAGCAGCACGTGGAAGTCCTCCGGCGTGAGCTGCTCCAGCCGCAGCACCGGGCCGGAGTAGTCGACGAGGTCCGAGGTCGAGAACCGGTTCTCCCCGAGCCGCGAGGCGAGCGCGCCGTAGGAGTACAGGCCGCGCCGGGAGTCGGTGAGGAAGTCCGGGGTGCCGCCGAACACGAAGCCGAGGCCCTCGGCGTTGCCCTGCAGGACGTCGTTGACGATCCGCAGGATCTGCTCGTAGTTGGCCTCGCGGGCGCCCTTGTGCGCGATCTTGTAGAGGTTGACCATCTCGTCGAGGCAGACCAGCAGCCCCTGGTAGCCGGCGAGCCGGACGAACCGGGCGAGCAGCTTGAGCTGGTCGTAGAACGACGCGTCGTCGACGATCGTGCGCACGCCGAGGTCGGCCTTCGCCTCGGTCCTGGTCGAGTACTCGCCCCGCAGCCAGCGCACGGCGTGCGCCTGCAGGGCGTCGTCGTCGGTGTCGTGGCCCCGCCAGTACGCGTCGATCACGATCGCGAAGTCGTAGCCGCCGACCAGCTCGGTCAGCTCGTCGAGCCGGGCCCGGATCACCGTGCTCGGGGTGGTGCCCTGCTCGCGGGCGGCGTCCATGGCCTGGGTGACGAACCGCTCGACGACCGCGGCCAGCGCTCCGTCGGACCGGGCCTGGGTGCCGGTGTTGCGCATCAGCTCGGTGTAGAGGCCGCGGGCCTGGCCCCCCGTCGACGCCAGCCGCCGCCCCGGGTTCAGATCCGCGTGCAGCGTGACCAGCTTCTTCTGCGCCGCGACGGCGCGCACGAGGTTGAGGAAGAAGGTCTTGCCCGAGCCGTAGTCGCCGATCACGAACCGGACCGCGGACCCACCGTCGGAGATCCGGCCGATGTCGGCCAGCAACGCCTGCAGCTCGGGCGCGCGGCCGACCTGGATCAGGTGCTGTCCGGTCCGTGGGACCACGCCGGCCCGCAGGGACTGGATCAGCGCGTCGCGGTCGCGGGCCTTGATCCGTGCCGGTCGGGTCATGCGCGCATCTCCTCCAGGATGTCGGTGTCGACGACGACGGAGCCGTCGTCCAGCAGTTCGATGACGACGTCGTCGGCGAGGTCGTGGGCGGCCTCGTTGACGACGTCGAGAGCGCCGTCGGGCAGGACGCCGACGCGGGCGCAGGCCGCCTCCCAGTCGGACCGGGACCACTCGCCCGCCTCGGCGAGGTCGAGCAGGAGCGTCGAGTGCCTGCCGTCGAGCGGGCCGACGCGACGGCCGTCGACGACCGGGCCGGGCGCGGCTCCGTCGCCGGTCGCGGCCTCGGTGGGCTCCTCGGACTCGTCCTCGTCGGGGTCGGCGAAGATCGCGCCGAGCAGGGCTCGGACGTCCGCGTTCGAGGCCTGGGTGCGGGCCAGGCGGGCCTCGTCGAGCGAGACCGTACGCGGTGCGGGCACGACGACCACCGGGTCGGGCCGGGACGTCCCCGGCGCGCCGGGGGGTTCGGGACGTGGGCTGGGTCGCGGGGGCACGCCCTCGGGAGCACGTCCGCCGGGGGCGGGGCCGTCGGGCCCGGGGACGGGGCCGTCGGGCCCGGTGTCCCCCGGCGTCGGGCCGCCGGACGTCGTGTCCGCGGGCGCAGGACGGCCGGGCGTCGCGCTCCCGGGCTCCGGGATGTCGGCCTCGCGGTCCCGCGGCGCGTCGTCCACGGGCGCGTCGTCCACGGGCGCGGAGGCGGCGGGCGCGTCCACCGTCCCCGCTGCCGCCCCGGACGGGGTCGGGTCGGACGCGGGGCCGTCGGGCTCGGCGGCGGGTCCGTCGGGGTCCTCCGGCACCGCCGGTTCGTGGGCGGCTGCCGGAGCCGGGGCGGGCGAGGCGGTGGTGGCGACCAGCCGCGGGTCGTCCGCGGCGACCCCCAGCACCTCGTGCACCGCGACGACGACCCGCAGCTCGTCGGGCCCGATCGCCCCGTCCGCCAGCGCCACGTCGATGACCGCCCCGGCCAGCTCCCGACGGGATCCCGCGTCCAGCGCGGCGGCGCGGACGGTCGCCTCGTCCAGGTCCACCCGTCGCTCGCCGACGAGGACACGGTGGGCACCGAGGCGGGCCCGTTCGGAGGCGTTCAGCTCCTCGATCCGGTCGACCCGGTCGGTCAGCAGCTCGACCTCGGCGTCGTCGATCCGCCCGTCGGCCGCGGCGACCGCGAGGCAGAGCTCGGTGGCGACCGCGGCCAGCACGTAGGCCGGGCCCGGAGCCGACACCGGCTCGGCACCGGTGCGGAACAGGACGGCCGGACCGTCGTCGCCGAGCGGGCCGCCGCCGAACCGGACGTCGGGCTCGACGCCGAGGCCACGCCGTTCCAGCACCTGCGCGAGCGCGAGCGAACCGGCCCGGTCCAGCTCACCGGACCACCGCTGCGCCAGCTCCGCCGCGTGTACGACGACCGGGCCGCCGGCGGCGACCGCCTCGGCCGCCCAGTCCAGCAGCGGCACGACCGCGGCGTAGGCGCCACTGCCCGACAGCAGCGGCTCGGGCAGCAGTGCCGCCTGGGCGGCCACGTCGGTCGCGCTGTCCGGCCTGCGGGCGACCCGGTGCGCGAACGGGGCGAGCTCCCGCTCGACCTCGGCGGTGACCGCGCGCAGGGCCGCGAGGGCGACCGGGTGGTCGACGACGTCGGACGCATCGGCCACCGTGCGTTCGATCGGCCGCGGCAGGGTCGGGTTGGCCGGGACGTACTCCAGCACCAGCCGCCGGCGCCGCGTCGGGATCGTGAGGCCGTGCGGGTGGCGGGCCCGGAAGTGGTGGCGCCACAGCTCGGCGAACTGCTCCGGGGCACGTCGGGCGGCCTCGCCGTGGGGCACCTCCGGCGAGTACCACGCCCAGGCCAGGGCCCACTCGGCCGACAGCGGCGTGGCGGCCAGCGCCTGTCGTCCCACCTCGACGGCGAGCATCGAGGGGAACGCCGCGGGGAAGGGCACCGTCGGCGGCGGGGGCGTGCCCCGCGGCGGCTGTGCCAGCCCGGCGGCGAGCGCGGCGACCGAGGGATCGGTGGCGCCGTAGATCGCGCCGAGCGCACGGGCCTCGGCGAGCAGGGTCGGGTCGTCGTCGCCGTCGACGAGCAGCCGCCGTTCGAGCCCGAGCAGGTACAGCGCCGCCCACGCCGGGGGCGCCTGAGCGGCGCGGCGCCCGGTCGCGAGCCACATCAGGTAGGCGCCGCGGGCCGCCGGGGAGAACCGGTCGTAGGCCGGCGCACCGACGGTGTGGCCGTCCCAGTCCGGGAACTGCAGGTCGACGGTGAGGTACGGGTCGACCGTCGACGGCTCGGGCCCCGGACCGAGGTAGAAGCCGCCGTCACGCACGGTCACCCCGCCGACCGTGACCGCCCGCCCGGGTGGGCACCAGGTGGAGGAGCGTCCGCCGTCGCTACCCGTGGTCACCGTGCCCGTACTCCCTGTCCGCCGCCGCTGGTCCGCGACACCCGCACGGGAAGACTGTCAGACCGACCCGATACCCCGCACGACCGCCCCACCCACACCGGCCGCCTCCGGCAGCGCCGCCGGTACCGGGGCCACCGCACCGGCCTTCCACGCCGGCGCCGGCGGCACCTCCGGCGGGTCGGTCAGCGGCACCAGCACGCGCAAACGGCGGACGGTGCGACAGGATGACGTCCATGACCGACCTCCTGGACCGTCTGCGCGAGCTGCAGGTGTCCTCCATCTGCGACGCCGACACGTCGCTGCCCGTGGTGGACCCCGCGATCCGGGCCCTGGTCCCGGACGTCTCGATGGCCGGGCCCGCGGTGACGGTGTCCTGTGTGGACGACCACCTGCCGATGTTCGCGGCGCTGTCCGCGGCCCGGCCCGGCTCGGTGCTCGTGGTCGCCGGGGCCGGTGGTCACCGCGCCGTGTCCGGTGAGCTGTTCGCGACCGAGGCGAAGCGGCGCGGGCTGGCCGGGATCGTCGTCGACGGGCTGGTCCGCGACGTCCGCGGGCTGCGCGGGATCGGGCTGCCGGTGTTCGCCCGCGGGACCTGCCCGGCCTCGGGCAGCACCAGCGACCCGGGGACCGTCGACGAGATGGTGTCGTTCGGCGGGCTCGTCGTGAGCCCGGGCGACCTGGTGTGCGGCGACGACGACGGCCTGCTGATCGCCGCACCGGACCGGCTCGCCGAGGTCGTCGACACCGCCGAGGGCATCGAGGCCGCCGAGCGCGCGTTGGTCTCGGCCATGCGCAACGGCCACGACCTGCACTCGCTGACCACGGTCGTCGAGCACGTCGCGGCGCTGCGCCGGGGCGAGCCCAGCGCGCTGGGGTTCAAGGTCTGAGCGGGCCGCTCAGGCCGCGACCGCGTCCCAGCTGAACTCCTCGGTCATCGAGCCGGTGCAGTCCGGACACGGGACGGCGACGCCCGCCGTCTCGTCACCGGGGAGCTCGGCCTCCGCGCCGCAGCCGGCGCACCGCTGCCAGGACACCAGTTCTCCGTACATGTGTTCGAGGGTGAACCACAACCGTGTAGTTCGCAACCCGGCCGGTCCGGGGCGGGATCAGACGTCGTCGACCAGGTCCGCGACCGAGGAGACGACCCGGTTGGGGCGGAACGGGAACCGGTCGATCTCGTGCTCCCTGGTGATGCCGGAGAGCACCAGCACGGTGCGCATCCCGGCCTCGAGACCGGCGAGGATGTCGGTGTCCATCCGGTCGCCGATCATCACCGTGGACTCCGAGTGCGCGCCGAGCCGGTTGAGCGCGGCCCGCATCATCAGCGGGTTCGGCTTGCCGACGAAGTACGGGTCGACCCCGGTCGCCTTGGAGATCATCGCGGCGACGGAGCCGGTGGCGGGCAGGATCCCCTCCGGCGACGGGCCGGTCGCGTCGGGGTTGGTGGCGACGAACCGGGCCCCCTGCTCGACCAGGCGCATCGCCGTCGCGATCGAGGAGAAGCTGTAGGTCCGGGTCTCGCCGAGCACGACGTAGTCGGGGTTGCGGTCGGTGATGACGTAGCCGATGTCGTGCAGCGCGGTGGTCAGCCCGGCCTCGCCGATCACGTAGGCGCTGCCCTGCGGGCGCTGCTCGCCGAGGAACGCGGCGGTGGCCATCGCGGAGGTCCAGATCGACTCCTCCGGCACGTCGAGGCCGCTGGCCTGCAGCCGGTACCGCAGGTCGCGGGGGGTGTGGATGCTGTTGTTGGTCAGGACCAGGAACGGGACGCCGTTGTCGCGCAGCCGCGACAGCAGAGTGTCCGCACCCGGGACGATGCTGCCCTCGCGGACGAGGACGCCGTCCATGTCGGTCATCCAGCACTCGATCGGCTTCTGCTCCACCACGGCCGCCACCCTAGGCCGCCTCGCTAGGTGGCTGCCGGTTGGCAGCGCGGGCACCAGAACAGGTTGCGGTTCTGGTGCTCGGCGTGCCGTACGGGCGTCCCGCAGACGAGGCAGTCCATCCCGGTGCGGCGGTAGACGTAGACCTCGCCGCCGTGCCGGTCCTTGCGCCCTGCCTGCCCGCGCCGGCGCGGGTCGTGCTCGGGGCGCACGGTGTCGATGCGGCCGGTTCGCACGCCGTCGCGCATGAGCACGACCAGGTCGGCCCACATCGCGTCCCACGTCTCCCGGTCCAGCGACCGGCCCGGGAGCTGCGGGTCCAGACCGTGCCGGAACAGCACCTCGGCGCGGTAGACGTTCCCGACACCGGCGAGCACCTTCTGGTCCATCAGCAGCGTCGCGAGCGGGCTGCGCGAGGCCGAGAGCCGGGCCCAGACCGCGTCCGGGTCGGCGTCGGGCCGGAGCGGGTCCGCACCCAGCCGGGCCCGCAGGGCGCGGGCCTCGGCCGAGGTGAGGAGCTCGCAGGCGGTCGGACCGCGCAGGTCGGCGTAGTGGGTCTGCCCGACCAGCCGCATCCGCAGCTGCCCGACCGGTTCCGGTGCGGGCAGCGGCGCCTCGACGAACGTGCCGTACAGCCCGAGGTGGACGTGCACGACGCGGTCGCGGCCGTAGCGGTGGAACAGGTGCTTGCCGTGGGCCTCGGCCCCGGTCATCACCTCGCCGTCGAGCAGCGCCGCGGAGGCGGCGAAACGGCCCTGCGGGCTGGACACGCCGACCGGCCGGCGCACGAACAGCCTGCGGTGCAGCCGCGCCAGCCGGTGCAGCGTGTGTCCCTCGGGCATCTCGGCTCCGGGTCAGGACTCGGGGGTCAGGACGCGGGGAGCTCGATCTCGCCGGTCCGCTCGTAGTCGAGGACCTGGTCGATGCGCCGCTGGTGGCGCGCGTCGCCGGAGAACGGGGTGGCCAGGAAGGCGTCGACGATCGCGACGACGTCGGCGAAGCTGTGCTGCCGCGCGCCGACGCCGATGACCTGGGCGTCGTTGTGCTCGCGGGCGAGCTTCGCGGTGGCCTCGTTCCACGCCAGCGCGGCGCGGATGCCCTGCACCTTGTTGGCGGCGATCTGCTCGCCGTTGCCGGATCCGCCCAGCACGATGCCGAGGGACTCCGGGTCCTCGACCACGCGCCGCGCGGTCTCGATGCACCAGGCGGGGTAGTCGTCGAGGGCGTCGTAGGTCGGGGCCCCGACGTCGATCGCCTCGATCCCCTGCTCGGTCAGGTACTCGACGAGCTTGCCCTTGACCTCGAAACCGGCGTGGTCACTGCCCAGGTAGACGCGCACGGGGCACGATCCTCCCCCATGCGGATCAGCGGCGTGGACGGGGTCCCGGGTGGCTGGGTGGTGTGCGTGCTCTTCGGCACCGGACGGGCACGCGAGGTGACGTGGACGGTGGTCCCCGACGCGGCGTCGGTGCTCGCCGCGACGGCCGGGTGCGACGCCGTCGGGGTCGACATCCCGTTGTCGGTCCCGGCCGGTGCGCAGCGGCGCGAGGCCGAGCTCCTCGCGTCGGCGCGGCTGGGCCGGTCGCGGTCGTCGCTGTTCCCGACCCCGCCCGCCCCGGTGCTCGACGCGGGCTCCTACGACGAGGCCTGCGCCGCCGCCCAGGCCGTCACCGGGAAGAAGATCAGCCTGCAGACCTGGCACATCGTCGGAAGGATCCGCGAGTTCCAGCAGGTACGGCTGCCGTCGTCGGTGGTCGAGGCGCACCCGGAGCTGACGTTCCGGACGATGGCGCCGTCGTGCGCGTTCGCGTCGAAGAAGACCGCGCGCGGGGCGGGCCAGCGGGTCGCGGCGCTCTCGGAGTGGGTCCCCTCCGCCGCGGCGCTCGGTGACCTGCCCACCGCCGCCCGGCTCGACGACGTCCTCGACGCACTCGCCTGCGCCTGGACCGCGGAGCGCGTGGCCCGCGGGACCGCGGAGCTGCTCGGTCCGGGCACCGACGCCCTGGGCCGGTCCACCGCGATCGCGGTCTGAGCGCGAGGATCACCGGGTGGACGGGCAGCGGTCGCACCAGCAGCTGGCGGACGGGCAGCGCTCGGACGGGCAGCGCTCGGACGGGCGCTGGCTCGAGCTCGCCGACGGGGTGCTCGCCCGCCGCCACGACGAGCTCGACCTGACCACCGGCCTCGTGCTCGGCACGTCCGCGGCCCTGGTGATCGACACCCGCGGCGACACCGCCCAGGGCGCCGAACTCGCCGCAGCGGTGCGCGCGGTGACCGCCCTACCGGTCGTCGTGGCCCTCACCCACGCCCACTTCGACCACTGCTTCGGCACCGCCGCGTTCCCCGGCGCCCCGGTGTACGCCCAGGCCGGCTGCGCGGGCGCACTCCTGGCGACGGCCGCCGCCCAGCGCGCCCACTGGACCCGGCACTACCGTGACGCCGGGGACACCGGCAGCTCCGGGGACACCGGCAGCCGTGGGGCCGCCGCGACGGCCGATGCGCTCGCCGCCACCGTGCCCGTCCTCCCCGACCGCCCGGTCTGCCCCCGCCCGGGCTCGGTGCACCCGCTCGACCTGGGCGGACGCGTCGTGCAGCTCGTGCACCCCGGCCCCGCGCACACCGGACACGACCTGGCGGTCCACGTCCCGGACGCGGGCGTGCTCTTCGCCGGGGACCTGCTGGAGAACGGGGCACCGCCGTCGTTCGGACCGGACTCCTACCGCCGGGACTGGGCGGCCGCCGTGGGTCTGCTGCTCGACGTCGGCGCCGCGCCCCCCGCCACCGGGACACGGGTGTTCGTCCCGGGGCACGGCGATCCCCTGTCGCCCGACGAGGCGGCGGCACAGCACGCGGACCTGCTGCGGATCGCTCGGGCCGGCCGAGCCTCCGGCTGCGTGGATCCAGGGGTTCCCTCTGCGAATTCGCTTACCCGGTAAGCGATTTCCACGCCCCGAGGGCCCGTCGACCGCCGCATGCCGACCGCGGAACCGCGGAGCCGCGAGCCGCGAGCCGCGAGCCGCGAGCCGCGAGCCGCGAGCGATGGTGCAGATCGTCATGCGCCGGCGTCGCCGGTGCCGCCCGGCGAGTACCCTCTTTCTGCTGATTCGCTTACCCGGTAAGCGAATCAGCAGATTCCCTGCCCGCGGCCGCGGTGGGTCCGTCGGCGGTGGTCAGCTGCACCGGTCGGCCGCACTGCTCCATCGTCGGTGGCCGGCGGCGGAACCGTTCACGCGATGAGCTGCTCCGAGGTCATCCGCCCGGTCGGCCCCGCCGCCGGGGAACCGCGCCGGCGCCGGACCCCGGTGGGACCGCCGTCGGCAGAGCGGCGTTCGGCGGGGCCGCCGTCGGCAGATCGGCGTTCGACGGGGCCACGGTCCGTGGGGCGGGGTTCGGCGGGGCCGCGGTCCGTGGGGCGGCGTTCGGCGGGGCCGCGGTCCGTGGGGCGGAGGCCGGGGACCGGTCGGACAGCACCCGCGCGAGGCGGTCGGCGAACCCGGAGGGGTCCGGTCCCGCCGCCCGGCGCAGGCGGTACAGCTCCACGGTCGGCGGCCCGTCCACGACGCGGGGCAGTGGCGCCGTCGGGCGGTCGTCCATCGCGATCCGCGGGAGCTCGACGGTCGGCGCGTCCGCCGGTGCGGCCGAGAGCGACGGGGCCGAGAGGGACGGGGCCGAGGGGGACGGGGAGGGGAGCGCGGCGGGCAGGTATCGGCCCAGTGCGAGCACCGCGGGCAGCCCCAGCGCCGGTCCGACGGCGAGCACCACGAGCGCCGTCTGCCATCCGACCGCGGCCGCGACCACCGGGACCGTCGCGATTCCGGCGACGGTGAGCAGGAAACCCAGTGCGGTCTGCACGGTCAGGGCGGTGCCGGTGTAGCGGGGGTCGGCGACCTCGATCGTCGCCGTCGTCAGGACCGCGGAGTCGGCGACGGCGGCCGCGCCCCACAGCACGCAGAACGCGCTCACCAGCAGGGGCGCTGCGCCGAGCACGAACGGGGACACCGCACAACAGACGCCGCTGACCAGCAGCGACGTCGCGATCACCGGGACGCGGCCGTAGCGGTCCGCGGCGCGGCCGCCCAGCACGCAGCCGGCGGCGCCGCCCAGCCCGGCCGCGACGAACACCAGCAGGTGCTCCGACGGGCCGGGGTCCCCGCCGGCGAGCGCGGCACCCAGCCAGGTCCACAGCGCGTACAGCTCCCACATGTGCCCGAGGTAGCCGAGCACGACCAGCCGCGGGCCGGGCTCGCGGAGCAGCCGGAGCGCGTAGCCGGTGTCCGGGGGCGGGGCCGGGGCGAGCGCCGGGCCGGGGCGCAGGCACCAGCGGGCCAGGGCGGCGGCCGCGAAACCGCACAGCGCGGCGCCGGCGAGCACCCCGCGCCACGGCAGCCAGGGAAGCCCGCCGATCAGGTGCGGCAGCGCCGACCCGACGGTCAGCGCCCCGACCAGCACCCCGAGGTCGCGGGCCCGGCGCGACCGGTCCGACCACGAGGTCATGATCTTCATGCCGACCGGGTACACGAGCGCGAGGCACACCCCGGTCAGCGTCCGCAGCACCAGCGCGGCCACCGGACCGTCGACGACGGCGGCGAGCAGCAGCGTGCAGGACGCGGCCGCGGCCGCACCGCCCGCGAGCAGCCGCTGCGGCGGGACCCGGTCGGCGAGGGTCAGCACCGCCGAGACGACCGCGCCGGCGGCGAAACCGAGCTGCACCGACGTCGTCAGCCACACCCCGGCCGTCGCGGACAGGTCCCACTCGGCGCGCAGCTCGGGCAGCACCGCGGACGCGGAGAACCACACGGCGAGCCCGAGCACCTGGACGAGAGCGACCAGGGCCCGCGCGCGGCGGCCGGCGGTCATGAGCGGCTCCGTGGGGTCGGCGGATCCGGACACGGTAGCGAGAACACCAGATGGGAACTGGTCCGGACAGACGTCCGGGTACCGCCGTACGGACCAGTGGACGGAGTGGCGTCGGGCGCGATCGCCGCGGGACACACGGACGTAACAGCGGGCACCTAGCGTCACCGGCCGTGGGGAACGTGCCGCTGGTGGGGGTCGAGGAGGAGTTCCACGTGGTCGGCCTGGCCGACCGCCGGGCCGCGCCCGACGCGGAACGGTTGCTGGAGCACCTGGACGGCGCCGAGTTCTTCCCCGAGCTGCAACGGTCGCTGGTCGAGACCAACTCGCCCGCGACGCCGTCGCTGGACGAGCTGCGCACCCACGTGCGACGCCTGCGTACCCGGCTGCGCGAGGCGGCCGAACCGCTGGGGCTGGGTGTCGTCGCGGCCGGGACGGTGCCACTGGTCGACCTGTCCGGTGACGACATCTCCGCCGGCGCCCGCTACGAGCGGATGCAGCACGAGTACCAGATGCTGGTGCGCGAGCAGCACATCTGCGGGGTGCAGGTGCACGTCGACGTCCCCGACCGCGACACCGCCGTGCAGGTCTCGCGCCGGGTCTCCCCCGCGCTGCCGACCCTGCTCGCGATCACCGCCAGCTCGCCGTACTGGCGCGGCCACGACACCGGCTACGCCAGCTACCGCAGCATGATCTGGCAGCGCTGGCCCACCGCCGGACCGCCCGGCGACGTCACCACCGCCGCCGAGTACGACACGATGATCGACGAGCTCATCGCGTCCGGGACGATCAGCGACGCCGGGATGCTCTACTTCGACGTCCGCCCCAGCGCGCACCTGCCGACGGTCGAGCTGCGGCTGTGCGACGCCTGCCCCGACGTCGACGACGTCGTGCTGGTCGCGGGGCTGTTCCGCGCCCTGGTCGCCCGTGCCCGACACCGAGGCGGGCAGGCCGCTGCCCCGCGCCCGGCACGAACTGCTGCGTGCCGCCGGGTGGCGGGCCGCGCGGTCCGGGCTGGAGGGCGACCTCGTCGAGATCGGCCGGGCCCCCGGCGGTCCCCCGACGCTGAGCTCCCCGTCGGTGCAGCTGCGCGCGCTGGTCGAGGAGCTGCGGCCGTGGCTGGAGGAGGTCGGCGACCACGAGCAGGTCACCGAGCTGGCCGAGGGCGTCCTGGCCCGGGGGTCGGGCGCGGCGGCGCAGCGGCGGGCGTTCGGGCGTCGCGGGTCGCTGGCCGACGTCGTCGACGACCTGCTGGCCCGCACGTACGGCGAGCGGCCGCCGTCGGCACCCGCGGAGACCGTGCCGTCCGCGCCGGAGCTGCTGCACGGCTACGTCCCGCCCCGCTACGACGAGGCCGTCGACGCGACCGGTGCCGTCCGGCCCGGCTACGGCTGGCTGTTCCGGTCGCTGGAGCGGCTCGGCCCGCGCGGGCTGGCCGCGGCGGAGAACGCCCTGCGCACCGAGCAGCGCGCCCGCGGGGTCACCTTCCCGGTGCCCGGTGTCGAGCCCGGCGACGACGGCGAGCGGCTGTTCCCGCTGGACCTGGTGCCGCGGATCATCGAGGCGCAGGACTGGACGCACCTGGCATCCGGGCTGGAGCAGCGGATCCGGGCCCTGGAGTGTTTCGTCCGCGACGTCTACGGCCGCCGCGAGATCGTGCGCGACCGGGTCGTCCCGGCGTCGGTGGTCGAGCAGGCGCCCGGCCGCACCCGGTCCGGCGCGCTGGTGCCGCCGGACGCGGTGCGGATCGCCGTCGGCGGCATCGACCTGGTCCGCGACGACGCCGACGGCTGGGTCGTGCTGGAGGACAACCTCCGGGTCCCGTCGGGCATCGGGTTCTCGATGATGAGCCGGCGGCTGATCCGCAGCGTGCTGCCCGACCTGGAGTCACCGTCGGAGGTGCGCCACCTCGACGACGTGCCGGACCGGCTGCGCACGGCGCTCGCGGCGGGCGACCCCGACGGGCCCGACGGGGAGGCCGCGCTGCTGACCGCGGGCGAGGTGGACCCGGCGTTCTTCGAGCACCGGCTGCTCGCCGAGGCGATGGACGTCCCGCTGGTGACCCCGGCCCGGCTGCAGGTCACCGACGGCGCGCTGTTCCTCGTCGGCGGCGGGCGGCGGCGCCGGATCACCACCCTCTACCGCCGGATGGACGAGAACGAGCTCGCGACCGCCCGCGGCGCCGACCACCGGCCGCTCGGCCGCGCGCTGTGGGCGGCGATGGCCCGCGGGCGGGTCGCGCTGCGCAACGCGCCCGGCAACGGCGTCGCCGACGACAAGCTCGTCTACGCCTACGTGCCGGAGATGATCCGCTACTACCTCGGCGAGAAACCGGTGCTGGCCTCGGTGCCGACACTGCCCTGCGTCGACCCGGCCGCCCGCGAACAGGTCCTGGACCGGCTCGACCGGCTGGTGCTCAAGCCCGTCGACGGCTACGGCGGCGCCGGGATCGTGATCGGCCCGCACGCCGGTCGCGCCGAGCTGGACCGGGTGGCCGCGGCGATCCGGGACACCCCGGCCGGCTGGGTCGCCCAGGACCTCGTCGGGATCTCCACCCACCCCACCTTCACCGACGGCGCCCTGCAGCCCCAGGCCGTCGACCTGCGGGTCTTCGCGGTGCAGTCCACCGGCGCCGGCGGGGTGCCCGAGGTCGACGTGCTGCCCGCGGCGCTGTCGCGGGTCGCCCCGCCCGGCGGGATGATCGTGAACTCCTCGCGCGGCGGCGGGGCGAAGGACACCTGGGTGCTGGCCTGAGGCGGGCTCAGCCGGCGAGCAGCAGGTCCGGCTCGCCCAGCACCCGGTCGGCGACGGCGCGGGCGGTCCCGGTGACGGTGGCCGCCCGGCCGTGCGGGGACACGAGCACGGCGACGTCCGGCTCGGTCGCGACCCCGCGGCGCACCAGCTCCGCGTGCACCGCGGGGACCAGCCAGGTGCCCAGCCCGGCGTAGCAGCCACCGAGGACGACGGTGCCGACGTCGACGACGTGGAGCACCGACGTCAGCGCCGTCCCGAGCGCGGCGCCGGCCCGGGCCAGCGCCCCCGTCGCGGCCGGGTCCCCCGCGCGGACGGCGGACCGCAGCGCCGCGACGTCGGCGCAGCCCGCGTCGCCGAGCAGGGCGGGCAGGCCCGCGTAGACCTCGACGCAGCCGGTGCCGCCGCAGCCGCAGCGTCGCCCGTCGCGCTCGATCACGACGTGCCCGATCTCCCCGGCGACGCCGCGGGCACCGGGCAGCACCCGCCCGCCGACGACGATCCCGCCGCCGATCCCCACGTCGGCGGAGACGTAGACGAAGTCGTCGGCCTGCCCCAGGTGCGCGAGCGCCCCGAGCGAGGCCTCGTTGCCGACAAGCAGCGGCATCCCGCCGAGCGCACCGGCGTGCTCGGCGGGGCGGCAGCCGTCGAGCCGGGGCAGGTTCGGGGCACGCAGCAGCACCGCCGCACCGTCCGCGCCGTGCACCGGTCCGGGGACGGCGATCCCCGCCCCGGCGACCGGTCGACCGGTACGCGCGGCCAGGTTCGCCGCGGTCCGCGCGGCCCGCCCGAACACCGCGTCCGGGTCGAGACCGCGGTGGTCGCGGCGCCGGCGCGACCGGTGCACCACCTGCCCGTCCAACCCGGTGACCAGCGCGTCGACGCCGTCGACCTCGACCGACACGGCCAGCACCACGGGCCCGGTGCCGGCGAACGCCAGCGGCGTCCCGGGCCGACCGACCCCGCTGCGGTCCGGCTCCCCCTCCGCGAGCACACCCGCGGCGACCAGCGGGTCCAGCAGCCCCGCGACGGTGCCGCGGGTCAGCCCGGTCGCCGCGGCGAGCGACGCCCGCGACGACGGCGCCGCCCGCAGCGCCCCCAGGAGCAGGCCGAGGTTGTGCCGGCGCACCGCCGGTGGACGCGCGGGCGGGGCCTGCGGGCGTGGAGATCGTTCGGGCACGGGGTCAGCGTGCCCCGGCGAGGTGCTCACACGCGAGCTGGTGCAGCCGGACGAAGCCGTACCCGCGACGCCCGAGCGCGTCCGGGTCGACGGCGTCCAGCGCCGGGTCCGCGAGCAGGTCCGCCGCGGTCTCCCCGGCGTCCAGGGTCGGCTCGGACAGCGCGGGCACCCCGGCCTCCTCCAGCGCGGCGACGACCTCGGGGTCGGCCCGGAACGCCGCCGCCCGCTCGCGCAGCAGCAGGTAGGTCCGCATGTTCGCCTCGGCGGAGTCCCACACGCCGCGGACGTCCTCGGTGCGCGAGGGCTTGTAGTCGAAGTGGCGAGGGCCATCGTAGCCCGCGGTCTCGAGCAGGTCGACCAGGGCGAAGGCGTTCAGCAGGTCGCCGTGGCCGAACACGAGGTCCTGGTCGTACTTGACGCCGCGCTGGCCGTTCAGGTCGATGTGGAACAGCTTGCCCGCCCACAGCGCCTGGGCGACGCCGTGCGCCATGTTGAGCCCGGCCATCTGCTCGTGCCCGACCTCGGGGTTGACGCCCACGAGCTCGGGGTGGGCGAGCCGTTCGACGAAGGCCAGCGCGTGCCCGACGGTGGGCAGCAGGATGTCGCCGCGGGGCTCGTTCGGCTTGGGCTCGATCGCGAACCGGATGTCGTGGCCCTGCTCCAGGACGTGCCCGCAGAGCAGGTCCATCGCCTCGCGGTAGCGGTCCAGAGCGGCGCGGACGTCCTTGGCCGAGTCGTACTCCGAGCCCTCCCGCCCACCCCAGAGGACGAAGGTACGGGCGCCGAGCTCGGCGGCCAGCTCGACGTTGTGCAGCACCTTGCGCAGCGCGAGCCGCCGCACGGTCCGGTCGTTGGAGGTGAACCCGCCGTCCTTGAACACCGGGTGCGAGAACAGGTTCGTGGTGATCATCGGGACGGTCATGCCGGTGGCCGCGCACGCCTCGCGCAGCCGGGCGATCTGCCGGTCGCGGTGCGCGCGCCCGGGGGGCGAAACCGAACAGGTCGTCGTCGTGGAAGGTCAGGCCCCACGCGCCGCGCTCGGCGAGCCGCTCGACCGCCTCGACGACGTCGAGCGCCGGGCGGGTCGGGGCGCCGAACGGGTCGGCGGCGGTCCAGCCGACGGTCCACAGTCCGAAGGAGAACCTGTCGGCGGGGGTCGGGGCGGGGACGGCCATCGTCTGCTCCTGGAGGTGTGGGGGCGGCTCCGGCGAGCATGCTCCCGGCGGCGTCCCCGGTCCAGGGTTTGTTCGTGTTCCGTACGAACGAACACCTCGTTCGCCGTCGCGCTTGTCACCACCCCGAAACGCAGTGGGTCTTGCGGGCGGGGCCCGGCGCACGTGAGGTGGGACCCGGTGCGGACCCACCGGGTAGTTTCGGCGTCCGGTCGCGCAGAACCGCAGGACACGACAGCAGAACGGGGGATGTGATCGGTGGAGGCCGGGCAGACCGTGCAGATCACCCAGACCGCCCCCGACCGTGCCGTCGCCGGGGCCGAGCCCGGGCACCACTCGCCCGCGGTGTCCCCCGACGGCACCCGTATCGCCTGGATCTCCGACCGCACCGGGCGCCCGCGGGTGCACGTCGCCCCGCTGCCGGCGGACGGACCGGTCGACCCGGACGGGGCGCGGGTGCTGGAGGCCCCCGGCCCGCACCCCGACGTGACCGCGCTGTCCTGGTCCCCCGACGGCAGCCGGATCGCGGTGCAGGTCGCCCCGTGCGGCGGCGACCGCACCCGGGTCGCGCTGCTCGATCCCGACGGCGGGCCCGCCGTCGGGATCGCGACCCACGCCACCGCCGTCGTGCTGGGCGCGTGGGCGCCGAGCGGACGGTCGCTGGGCGTCACCGTGCTGTCCGACGCGACCCCGCGCGGCGCCGAGCCGGGCGACGGCACCGCCTGCCTGGTCGACGTGCGCGACGGCTCCTCCACCGTGCTCGGGTCCGGGCAGTCCGCCGTCGTCCAGGCGGTGTCGGCCGACGGACGACGGGTCGTGCTGCGCACCGGCCGTCGCGGGGAACGCGCCCTGGAGCTGGTCGACCTGCACCGCGGCACCCGGGACCGGGTGATCGGCGGGCCCGGCGGAGCGCTGACCGCCGCCGCCCGGTTCGGCAGCGCCCCCGGCACGCTCTGGGTGCACACCGACGCCGACCGCGAGCACACCGCGCTGCTCGCCGTCGCGCTCGGCCCCGCGGGCGAGCACCGCCTGTCCCCCGCCCGCCCGGTCGCCGTCCGGCCCGGCGCGGACCTGGAGGTCGTGGCGCTGGACCCGGGCGGTCCGCGGGCCGCGCTGGTGTGGAACGTCGGCGGGCGCAGCCAGGTCGAGATCGCCGACCTGCGCGGCGGCAGGCCGGAGCGGCTGCCCGCGCCGTGCGACGTCGTCACCGGGGTGGCCTTCGCCCGCGACGGCGTGTCGCTGCTGGTCGCGGGGCACTCGCCGGGGGTGGCGCCCTACGTGGTGCGGATGCCCCTCGACGCGCGCCCGGCCACACCGCTGCTCGGCGGCACCCCGGTGACACCGCGGCCCCCGCGCCCGGAGGCGGTCGGTTTCCCGGCCGAGGACGGGCTGCGCCTGACCGGATGGCTGCACCGGCCGTCGTCGCCGACGGGGGTGGGGTTCGTGTGGCTGCACGGCGGGCCCGAGTCCGAGGAACGGCCCGGCTGGGCGCCGCTGCTGCACGGCCTGGTCGCCGCCGGGGTCACCGTGCTCACGCCGAACGTGCGGGGGTCCTCCGGGCGCGGGCGGGCCTTCGCCCGGCTCGACGACGGCCCGCTGCGGCCGGGCTCGATCGCCGACGTGCGGGCCGCGACCCGGCTGCTGGCCGGGGTGCCCGACGTCGACCCGCGCCGGATCGTCGTCGGCGGCCGGTCCTACGGCGGGTTCCTCACCCTGGCCGCGCTGACCCGGTTCCCGGAGCTGTTCGCGGCCGGCGTCGACGTGTGCGGCATGTCCGACATGACCGCCTTCTACGCCGACTCCGAGCCGTGGATCAGCGGGCCCGCGACCACCGAGTACGGGCACCCGCGCCGGGACCGCGCGCTGCTGGAGGAGCTGTCCCCGGTGCGCGCGGCGGACCGCATCGCCGCACCGCTGCTGGTCGTGCACGGCGAGCACGACACGAACGTCCCGCTGGCGCAGGCACTCGCGATCCACGCGGCGCTCGCCGGGCGCGGTGCGCCGGTGGAGCTGCTGCGCATCCCCGACGAGGGCCACGAGGTGCACGACCGGCACACCCGGGCCGCGGCGAACGCCCGGATCGTGGAGTTCGTGACCGCGACGGCGACCCGTGGCTGACCGGGCGCCCCGGCCCGGGTGGGCGGTCGCGGTGCGGGCGCTGGTCGGGATCGTGGCCGTGGTCGTCGTGGTGGGGATCGTCGTCGTCGCGGGCCCGGTGCTGCTCGCGGGGCACCCGGCCTACCCGGTGCTGCTCGCCGTCGTCGCCCTGGTGGGGCTGGTCCTGGTGGTGCGGTCGGGGCGCCCGGCGCGGCCCGGACGGCTGCGGACGACCGGGCGGGCCGCCGGTGCGGTGCTGCTGGTCGCGCTGGTCGCCGCCGTGCTGTGGCTGCGCCCCTACGCGGCCGACGCGACCGCGCTCGCCGCGACCACGCCGTCGGACCGGGTCGCGGTGGTGCACACCGCGACGACGTGGGAGCTGCGCCCGACCGCGCCGTCCGGCCCCGGCCTGGTGTTCGTCCCCGGGGCGCTGGTCGACCCGCGGGCCTACCTGGCGCTGCTGCGCCCGCTGGCCGAGCAGGGGGTGCGCGTGATCGTGACCGCGCCGCCGCTGGGCGTCGCGCTGACCGACCCGGGGGCCGTCGGGCGGGCGGTCGGCTCGGCGCCCGAGGTCCGCACCTGGGCGGTCGGCGGACACTCCCTCGGCGGCGTGGCGGCCGCGCGGGCACTCGACGTGCCCGGGGTGCGTGGGCTGGTGCTGTGGGCGTCCTACCCGGCCGCCGACGTGTCGGGGGCGCCGGTCGCGGCCCTGTCGGTGTCCGGCTCCCGCGACGCGCTGGCCACACCGGACGCGATCGCGGACTCCTGGGCGCAGCTGCCCGCGGGGGCCCGCTTCGTCGTCGTCGACGGCGGGCTGCACGCCTACTTCGGCGACTACGGCCCGCAGACCGGCGACGGCGAGCCGGGGGTGGACCGGGCGACCGCACAGCGGCAGATCGTCGCCGCGACCGCGGGGTTCGTGACGTCGCTGCGCCCCGGCTGACCGGTCGGGGCGGGTCAGGCCGTGCTGAACGACTGCATGATCTCCTGACCCTCGCTGTCGGTGCCGACGACGAACCGGTAGTTCTCCCGGGTCGTCGTGCCGTCGTTGCGCATGAACACGACGGTCGCGGTGACCGTGTTCGGGCCCGCGTTGCGCAGGTTCTCGGCGTAGACGTTGCGGACGCCGCTGTAGAACGTCCGGAAACCCCGGATGCCCTGGCTCTGGGCCTGCGCCTGCGGGCTGAGCATCGCGAACGCGCCGTCGATGTCGCCGGGCAGCATCCGGTAGTAGTTCTGCACGAACGACACCGGGTCCTGGACCTCACCGGTCGCGGTGGTCGGCGTCGGCGTCGGGGTGGTCGTCGGGGCGGGTGTGGTCGTCGGGGCCGCGCTCGACGACGGCGACCCGCTGGTCGGCGGGGCGGCGATCACCGGCGGGGCGTCCTGCTGCCGGCTGGTCGAGTAGACGCCGAACGCGACACCGCCGCCGACGACGAGCAGCACGGCCACCGCGCCCAGCACGACCGGGGTGCGACGACCCCGCCCGTCCCGGGAGCGGGTGGCACCGCCCCGTCGGCCGCCACGGCCGCCGGGGCCGGGGATGACCTGCGGTGCGGGCACGGCCGGCGCGTCGACGACGGTCCCGCCGCCCTGCGCCTCGAGCCCGTCGGGCGCGTCCGCGCCGTCGCCGGCGTCCATCACCGCGGCAGCCGTCGACGGCGTCGCGAGACCGGCGACGGACTGGCCCGCGGCGATCCGGGCGAGCGCCTCGCGGGCCTGGGCCGAGCTGGGCCGCTCGGTGGGGTCGTTGGCCAGCAGGCGCATCAGCAGCGCGGTCAGCGGGCCCGCCTCCTGCGGCGGGGTGATCGCGCCGGTGGCGACCTTGTGCAGCAGGGCGTAGGCGTTGTCGTCGAGGCCGAACGGCGGCTCGCCCTCGACCGAGGCGTAGAGCATCGCGCCCAGCGCGAAGACGTCCGAGGCGGCCGTCGGCTCCTGGCCGCGGGCGACCTCCGGGGCCAGGAAGGCCGGGGTGCCGGCGATGACGCCGGTCCGGGTGAGCTGCACGTCGTCGACGGCGCGGGACACGCCGAAGTCGGTGATCTTGGCCCGGCCGTCCTCGGCGATCAGGACGTTGCCCGGCTTGATGTCACGGTGCACGACGCCCGCGGTGTGCGCGGCGGCCAGCCCGTCGGCGACCTGACGGCCGATCGCGGCGGCCTCCCGCGGCGGGATCGGACCCTTCTCGGCGAGCACCGCGGCCAGCGAGCGCGACGGCAGGTACTCCATGACCAGCCACGGACGGTCGTCGTGGACGACGACGTCGAACATGCTGATCACGTGTGCGTGCTGCAGGCGGGCGCCGATCCGGCCCTCGCGCAGGATCCGCTGGCGGGACTCCTCCAGCTGCTCGTCGGACGGCAGGGCCGCCGCGAGCAGCTCCTTGACGGCCACCGTGCGGTTCAGCAGCTCGTCCGTCCCCCGCCACACGGCACCCATCGCACCGGCACCGATCCGCTCGTCGAGCCGGTAGCGGTTCCCGATCCGGTGGGCGTCGGGGATGGGCGAACTCATGAGGTCCAAGGGTAGGGAATCGAGGCCGGGCCGCCGTCGGCAGGGCAGGTGCTGCGGACGACCGGGAGAGGGACCACGGACCCTACGCGACCACCGGTCGCGCAGCCAGCGACCGTACGCCACACCACAGGACGATCGATCACCTCGGAAGGCCCAACTTGTTGGCACATGCCGGCCACGATCCGTAACCGCCGCGGGCGTCGCGGACCTTGGTCGCGATCTCGATCTGCTGCTCCTTGCTGGCGCCGTCGGCGGTGGGGGCGTACGTCGTGCCGCCGAAGTCGCTCCAGGTGCCCTTGTCGAACTGGAGACCACCGTGGTAGCCGTTCCCGGTCGAGATGGACCAGTCGCCGGAGGACTCGCACTGCGCCAGCTCGTCCCAGGTGCCGTCGGCCGCCTTCGCCGACGACGACGGCGCCGGCTCCTTCTTCTTCTCCGGCGTCGGGGCGGGGGCCGCGGGGGCCGGGGCGTCGGCGTCTCCCCCGCCGTTCCCGTTCCCGCGGTCCTCGTCCGCCTCGTCCCCGCGGTTCTCGTCTCCCTCGTCGCCCGTGTCGCCCGTGTCGCCCGTGTCGCCCTTGTCGCCGCGGTCCTCGTCGCCGCCGGGCCCGTCGCCGCCGGAGCCGCCGCCGGAGCCGCCGCTGCCGCCCTCGGCGGAGTCGTCGCCATCGGACGATCCACCGTCCCCACCGGAACCGCCGAAGTCGCGGTCCTCCGGCTCGGATCCCGAGGCCGGGCCGTCGCCGGCGCTGCCGCCGGAACGGTGGCCGGAACCGCCGGAACCCGCCGGTGAGCCGCCGCCGCCGTCACCACTGCCGCCGTCGCCACCGGTGCCGCCGTCGCCACCGGTCGGACCGGCACCGTCCGAGCCGTCGCCCCCCGAGCCGTCGCCGTCCGGACCGGAACCGTCCGCCCCGGGGCCCCGGTCGGAGCCCGCCCTCGCCACCGCGGACCGCACCCGCTCCCCCACCTCCCGTGCGACGGCGTCGGCGTCGGGCGCGCCGTACCCGGCGGCGACGTCGTCGACCACCAGAACCCAGTCGCGGTTCCCGCCCGCGCCCTGCGGGGCCGGGAACCGGGCGATCCCCGAGCTCGCGAGCCGGGCCAGCTCCAGCGTCGTCCCGGTCGCGGGCTGCACCCACCACGGGCGCGCGGTGTCGCCGGAGAGCAGGTCGAGGTCGAGGACCACGTCGCTGCCCGCCGGGGTGTGGCCGAGCACGTAGGAGCCGTCCTCGGCCCCGGCGATGTCGACCCGGCTGTCCACCGCGGCGGCCCGCACGGTGAACGCGCCGTCGGAGTACGGGCTCAGCGACGTCCGGGGCACCGCGTCGGCGAGCGCGCCCCGGTCCAGCACGGCGCCGACCGCGAGCTGTCCGCCCGCGAGCGTCCCGGCGACCAGCGCCACCGCTCCGAGCACCGACGTCGTCCGCCGCGAGAACCAGGTGTCCACGGCCGGGCACTGTGCGCCCCCGCGGCGCCCGCCACGGCCGAACGGGCGATCCCGTTCGCGATCGCGAGCGGCGCCGCCGGCTGATCGTCACGAGTGAGGGGGCCGGTGCCACATCCGGCACCGGCCCCCTCGATCGCGGCGATCACGCCGTCACCGGCTCAGTAGTCGAACGACGGGTCCTCGGTGCGGGTGCGCTTGAGCTCGAAGAAGTGCGGGTTCTCGGCGAGCAGCCGGGCGCCGTCGAACAGGCGGCCGGCGTCCTCGCCCTTCGGGACCCGGGAGATGACCGGCCCGAAGAACGCCACGCCGTCGACGTGGATGGTCGGGGTGCCCACGTCGAGGCCCACCGGGTCCATGCCCTCGTGGTGGCTGGCGCGCAGCTTCTCGTCGTACTCGGTGGAGTGCGCGGCCTCCGCCAGCGACGCCGGCAGGTCGAGCTCCTTCAGCGCGCCCGCGACGACGTCGTCGAGGTCCTTGTTGCCCTGGTCGTGGATGCGCTCGCCGAGCGCGGTGTAGAGCGGCGCGAGGACCTCCGGGCCCTTCAGCTCGGCGGCGGCGATGCACACGCGCACCGGGCCCCAGCCCTTCGACATGAGCTCGACGTACTGCTCGGGCAGCTCACGGCCCTCGTTCAGCACGGACAGGCTCATGACGTGCCAGGTGACGTCGACGTCGCGGACCTTCTCCACCTCCAGCACCCAGCGGGAGGTCAGCCACGCCCAGGGGCACAGCGGGTCGAACCAGATGTCGATGCGGGCACGGCCGTCGGCAGCAGGAGTCGTCATACCCGGCGCAACACCGGGCACCGGCCGCGGATTCCACGGGCCGCGCCCCGGGCACCGTGATTGGATGCCGACGACACCACTCCCCGAGAGGACCCCGAACGACGTGACCCCGCCCAACCTCACCCGTACCCAGGCCGAGGAGCGCGCGGCGCTGCTCGACGTCTCCACCTACGACGTCACGATCGACCTGACCGACGGCGCCGGAGCCCCCTCCGAGCGGACGTTCGCGGTGACGACCACGGTGCGCTTCACCGCCGCCGAGCCCGGCGGGAGCACGTGGATCGAGTGGGTGGGCGACGGCATCACCTCGGCGACGCTGAACGGCACCGAGCTCGACGCCGGCTCGTGGACCGAGGAGGACGGCCTGGCGCTGCCCGGTCTCGCCGCGGACAACGAGCTGACGATCGTCGCGACCGGTCTCTACACCAACACCGGTGAGGGCCTGCACCGCTTCGTCGACCCCGTCGACCAGGCCGTCTACCTGTACTCGCAGTTCGAGACGGCCGACTGCAAGCGGCTGTTCCCCTGCTTCGACCAGCCCGACCTCAAGGCCCGCTACACGCTCACCGTGACCGCGCCGGAGGACTGGAAGGTCATCTCCAACGCGCCGGCGACGGTCGAGGGCGGGGTGCACCGCTTCGAGCGGACCGAGATCCTCTCGACCTACCTGGTCGCGCTCATCGCCGGGCCGTACGCGAGCTGGCACGACACCTACCGCGACGACCACGCCGAGATCCCGCTGGGCATCTACTGCCGCGCCTCGCTGGCGCCGCACATGGACCACGAGCGGATCTTCACCGAGACCCGGCAGGGCTTCGACTTCTACCACCGCAACTTCCGCGTGACCTACCCGTTCGGCAAGTACGACCAGCTGTTCGTCCCGGAGTTCAACGCGGGCGCGATGGAGAACGCCGGCGCGATCACGTTCCTGGAGGACTACGTCTTCCGGTCCCGGGTCACCCGCACGCTCTACGAGCGGCGCGCCGAGACGATCCTGCACGAGATGGCGCACATGTGGTTCGGCGACCTCGTGACCATGCGCTGGTGGGACGACCTGTGGCTCAACGAGTCGTTCGCCACCTGGGCGTCCGTGCTGTGCCAGGCCGAGGCGACCGAGTACACCGGCGCCTGGACGACGTTCGCGAACCTCGAGAAGTCCTGGGCCTACCGGCAGGACCAGCTGCCCTCGACGCACCCGATCGCCGCGGACATCCCGGACCTGCAGGCCGTCGAGGTCAACTTCGACGGCATCACCTACGCCAAGGGCGCGTCGGTGCTCAAGCAGCTCGTCGCCTACGTCGGCCTGGAGCCCTTCCTGGCCGGTCTGCGCGACTACTTCGCCGCCCACGCCTGGGGCAACGCCACGTTCGACGACCTGCTGGGCGCGCTGGAGAAGGCGTCCGGCCGGGACCTGTCGGACTGGGGCGCGCAGTGGCTGCGCACCACCGGCCTGAACCTGCTGCGCCCGTCGTTCCAGGTCGACGAGGCCGGCAAGTTCACCTCGTTCGACGTCGTGCAGGGCGGCGCCCGGCCGGGTGCCGGTGAGCTGCGCACGCACCGGATCGCCGTCGGCGTCTACGACGACGACCCGGAGACCGGCACGCTCGTCCGCACCCACCGCGTCGAGCTCGACATCTCCGGCGAGCGCACGGCCGTCCCGGAGCTGGTCGGGCTGCCCCGCGGCAAGCTCGTCCTGGTCAACGACGACGACCTCACCTACTGCGCGCTGCGCCTGGACCCGGGCTCGCTCGCGACCCTGGTCGACCGGATCGGCGACATCGCCGAGTCGCTGCCGCGCACGCTGTGCTGGTCCTCGGCGTGGGAGATGACCCGTGAGGCCGAGCTGAAGGCCCGTGACTTCGTCACCCTGGTCGCCGGCGGGTTCGACACCGAGTCCGAGATCGGCGTCGTGCAGCGGTTGCTGCTGCAGGCCCAGACCGCGACGGCGTCGTACTGCACCCCGGAGTGGGCGCAGGGCCGCGGCTGGCCGCTGCTGACCGACGCCCTGCGGTTCCGCCTGGACACCGCCCCGCCCGGGTCGGACGTCCAGCTGGCGGTGGTCAACGCGCTGACCGCCTCGGTGCTGCCGGAGAACACCCTGGACCGGATGAAGGGCTGGCTGCTCGACGTCGACGTCCCGAACGGACTGACCGTCGACGCCGACCTGCGCTGGCGGCTGCTGCACGCACTCGTCGCGCACGGCAAGGCCGGCGAGACCGAGATCGCCGAGGAGGCCGAGCGCGACGCCACCTCCACCGGGGCGCGGCAGGCCGAGCGGGCCCGTGCGCTGATCCCGACCGCGGAGGCCAAGGAGCGGGCGTGGCAGCGCGCCGTGCACGACGACTCCCTGCCGAACGCGATCAACGAGTCGGCGATCTCCGGGTTCTCCCACCCCGCACTGTCGACGGTGAGCCCCGGGCTGCTCGACGGCTACGTCCAGCGCTACTTCGACGAGATCGACGGCGTGTGGGCGCGCCGGACCTCGGAGCTGGCGCAGAACGTCGTCGTCGGGCTGTTCCCGTCCTGGGCGGTCGCGGAGCCGACCGTCGCGGCGGCGGACGCCTGGCTCGCCGACGAGTCCAAGCCGGCGTCGCTGCGCCGGCTCGTGTCCGAGGGGCGCGCCGGGATCGTGCGCGCGCTGGCCGCCCGTGAGTTCGACGGTCAGGCCACTCCGGACCCGGAGAAGACCACCGCGGTCCAGCAGCCCTGACCCACGTACGACGGCGCCCCGGGAGCCTGTGCTCCCGGGGCGCCGTCGTACGTCAGGAGGTGCTCAGCGGCGGCGCAGCCAGCGCCGCAGGCGGTTCGCCGGTGCGGGCTCGTCGGCGGAGCGGAAGCCCGCGCAGACACGCGGCCCGCAGCTGCCGCAGTCGGTGCCCGGGCGGTAGTGGTCGTGCAGGTCCTCCGGGTGGCCGCAGGTGCACAGTCCCACCTGCGGGACGACGGGCGTGGGCGGACCGGCCGGGGTCCGCGGCTCGGACGGTGTGCGCGGCCGGGGCAGCGCCGGGACGGGCTCCAGGCCCGTCGGCGGTGTCAGGACCGCGGCCGTGGGGGTGGCGGGGGTCCTGCGGTCGGTGCCGTCGTTCTCGTGCGCCATGGTGACCTCCTTCGTGCCGGCGAACGGCAGCGCGGACGACCATCGCGTCATCGCACCGTGCCGTTGCGGCACCCAGTATGAGATCGCGTGGGGCGCGTGGGAATGGCCGGCGGCGACGAAAAGACCCTCCGTGGACGGAACGGCAGGTCGTGGACAGACCGCCACCCGATCAGCGGGCCACCGGAAGTGTGAGCACGGCCAGACAGCCGCGCGGTCCGTCCACCGTCCGGAGCACCAGGCTCCCGCCGTCCTCCCGGGCGAGCTCGGCGCTGATGTGCAGCCCGAGCCCCGAGCCGCCGGCGGACTCGTCGTGGCGCCCGCGGACGATCTCGAGCACCTCCTGGCCGTCGGGCAGGCCGGGTCCGTGGTCGCGGACCTCGACGGCGACGAGACCGGGCTCGTCGGCGAGCCGGGCCCGCACCACGACCGGGGACCGCGGCGCGTGCCGGTCGCAGTTGGCGAGCAGGTTGGTGACGACCTGACGGGTCAGGGACTCCGGCGCCGCGACCGGGGGCAGGTCCTCCGCGGTGTGCAGGGTGATGCCGTTCCCGTCGCGCAGGTCGACCAGGGTGCGCAGGGCGTCCCCGATGTGGTGCCGGTCCGGCGCGGGGGCGAAGGCGTCGCCGTAGTCGAACAGGGCGGAGTCGTCGGTCCGGGGCGGGGCCGGCGCGCCCCCGCGGGGGCCGGGGCCGTCGTCCCCGCCGGAACCGGCCGGTACCGCGCCGAGAGCGGTGAGCGGGTTCTGCACCAGCTCGCGCAACCTGCCCAGCTCGGCGAGGACCGCGTCGTGCAGCCGGGCGTTCTCGTCGTCCCGGCGGCCGAGCGCGAGGACGTGCGCAGCGCCCGCCAGGCCGGCCAGGCCGTTGCGCAGCTCGTGGTCACGCTCCGCGGCCTGGTCGGCGGCCCGGTCGAGGGAGTCGGTGGCCGAGTACAGGTTCTCCCGCATCCGGTCGTAGTCGGTCTGCATCTTCGTGACCGCACGCAGGGCGATCGACAGCGCGGCGGACAGCACCACCGCCATGCCCACGACGCGCAGCGACGGGTAGATGAGGCCGCTGGTCGGCTCGACGGTCGGCACGATCGCGCGGTACAGCTGCGACACCGCGACGACGAGCAGCCCGAGCCCGAGGCGGGCCCGGACCCGGCTGAGCGCCCGGTAGCCGTCGAGCAGGAACAGGACCGCGACCAGCGCCCACCCGGTCTGCACGATGATCGTGTAGACCGGGGACGCCGCCAGCAGGCGGGTGAACGTGCTCTCGGGCCGCGTCGCCACGACCGCGCCGACGAGCAGGGCCAGGGCGGCGAGCGCCCACCCGCCCCACGCGCCGAGCGAGCCCGGCGGGCGCAGCGCGGCGACGAGGATGCACAGGCTGATGAGGAGCATCGACAGCACCGCCAGCCGCGGGGTGCCCCCCGGGTACTGCGGCAGCACCAGCGCCGCCAGCGGCAGGAGCACCACGCCGTAGAGCAACAGGGCGGCCCCGAACCACGACGGCCGCGGGTCGCCCGACAGCCGCCCGGTCACCAGCGCCACGATCGCCGCCGCCGAACCGACGGCCGCCGCGACGAGGGTGAGCACGGCCGTCGCGGCGGAGACGTCGACCGGGCCCTGGACCACCGCGGGGCGGCTCACCGCGACCACGAGGACGGCGAGCACCACGACGACCAGCACGTCGGTCAGGTGGCCCGCCAGGAACCGGGCGCGTCGCTCCGGTCCCAGGACGCCACCGAGGAAGCCGGACGCCACGACCCCTCCGCTCCGCACATGTCGCCGGACTGATGAGAAAGCGATGATAGGACCCATCATTCTCGGTGACGTTCGGTGCCCGTGATGTGCGCCGAACGGGTCAGATCCCGGCGGCCTTGCGGTAGAGCGCGACGGCCTCCAGCTGCGAGCCGACCTCCAGCTTGGTCAGCACGGCGCGGATCTGGGTGCGGACCGTCGCCAGCGAGACGACGAAGTGGTCGGCGACCGCCTGGGCGCGCTTGCCACCCGCCAGCAGGGCGAGGACCTCGCGCTCGCGCTGGGTCAGCCGGCCCAGCTTCTCGTGCAGGTCGCGGCGCTCGTGCTCCCGGTCGCGGTGCAGCCGGATGAACTGCTCGCGCCGGCCGGGCGGCATGATCGAGCGCCCGGCGCGCGCCTCCCGGATCGCGCTGAGCAGCGCCGGGAACGGCGCGTTCTTCGGCACGAACACGAACCCGCCGGCGTCGAGCGCGGCCCCGACGCGGCCGGCGTCGGAGCTGCCGGACAACACCACGACCCGCCAGCCCGCCTCGCAGAGGGGGCCGACGAGCCGGACCCCGTCGATGCGGTTGCCCTCCGGGTCACGCCCCAGGTCGAGGTCGAGCACGATCAGCCCGGGCGTGACGCGCCGGGCGTGCTCCAGCACCGCGGCGGCGGAGCGGACCGGCTGGAAGGTCGCGTCCTCACCCTCGGCGCGCAGGTTCAGTGCGAGGGCGGACCCGACCAGCTCGTGGTCGTCGACGATCAGGATCGGGCTGCCGGTCGGGCCGGTCACCGCTCGGTCCTCCCGGGGCGCGACATGAAGGACACCTTAGAGCCGTTGGGCCGATCGTGGCGCGCCGCGATCGGCCAACACGCTGAGCAGGGGACTGTCCACGGACGTACGGGGTGTCCGCGGCCGGTGTCCACCGGCCGTGCGCCCGCAGGTCAGGGGCGGCTTCCGGCCTGGTCTGCCAGCATCCTCAGTCCGGACAGGATCCCGCCGAAGAGATCCCCCTCCTTGAAGGACGCGACCATGCTCATGAGAGCGAGCTTGGCGCCGCGGTCGGGCAGGCGGACCTTCGCCTCGGCGCCGGTCACGATCTCCAGCAGCCGCTGCTCGGGGCTGACCGCGACGAGCACGGCGTCGTCGTGGTCGTCGACGCGCCCGTGCAGGTCGACCGCGGTCGCCCGCGCGTCGGCACCCAGGTCGCCCAGGTACAGCGCGAACCGCAGGCCGGTCTCGCGGCTGGCCAGGTACAGGGCCTCGTCCAGGCGGGTCAGCTGCACCGGGGTGAACGGGTGCGCGGCCGCGGACGGCTCGACGAAGTTCTCGGCCACCGACAGGCGACCGGAGTTCGTGACGACCGACCCCTCGGGCAGGTCCTCCTCGTTGCCGGTGAAGACGGCGAGGTCACCACTTGCCACCGGTACCTCCTCGGGTGTCGCCGCCCTCGGACGGGGCGGTGTCGCCGTGTCCGGCGTGCGCGGCGTGGTGCCCCGCGGCGGACGGCTCGGCGATCCAGAACAGCGGCTCGTACGGCCAGGGGTCACCCGCGTTGTGGCGGGGGCGGTTGCGCCGGTTCCGCACCGCGATCCAGCCCCAGATCGCGAAGTACAGGACAGCCGGTGCGACCACGAAGACCAGCAGGGTTTCGACGACGGTCACGGGGCCAGAACCTAGCCGATCGCCGTGCCCGGCACCTGCTCAGGTGTCCGATCCGACAGCCGTCCGGACCGCACCGCACGGACCAGCGCGTCGTGATCGGCTTCGGTCTGGTCGGCATAGGCCCTGGCGAACCTGGCCAGCGCAGCGGCCACCCTGCCGCCCTTCCCCAGGTAACCGGCGATCATCGACGCCCCCGAGGTGCGGGCGTGCCCCTTGGCGAGCAGCCTGCCGCAGACGTCGGCGTAGTCGGCCAGGGCAGGAGCGTCGAGGGTGTCGGGGACGATCGCGCCCTTCATGTCGCGGAACTGGCGGACGTAGTACTGGCGGCCGTTGATCGTCGTCCAGCCCAGGAGCGGGTCGGAGACGGTCTGCAGGGCCTGCTGGTACTCCACGACCCGCTGGCCCTGGTGGGCGTGCCACGCCTCGCCGCCGTGCACCCACGGCGCGACGACCGACCGGCGCGCCTGCTTGAGCTGCAGGAACAGCACGTCGTCGGGGCTGGAGCCCTCGCAGAGCACGAGGTAGGCGCGCAGCCCGACCGAGCCGACCCCGACGACCTTGTGGGCGACGTCGACGGCGTGGTAGCCGCCGAGGATGCGGCTCCAGTGCGGCGGCAGCGTCGCGAGGTACTCGTCGAGGGCGGCCAGGATGCGCGCGGTGTGCTCGTCGTCGGGGTGGGTGATCAGCGGCGGCTCGGTGACGATCCGCCGCGCCCCGCCCTCCTCGGTCACGAACCGGGGCAGCGCGCGGTCGCTGGTGCGCCGGCGCGCCCGCTCGGCGGCCTTGTCGATGACCCGGCGCGAGGTCTCGTGGTCGGCGTCCGAGCGCAGGGTGTCGATGTCCATGAGGTCGAACGAGCGGGCGAGCAGCGGCTCGTCGGCGAGGTGGCGCAGGTGCTCGGCGTAGGAGGTCACGCAGCGGGTGACGGCCTCGCCGCACTGCTCCTCGGTCGCGCCGGAGTCCCGGCCGGCGACCCAGGTGGAGGACACCAGCCGGCGCAGGTCCCACTCCCAGGCGCCGGGGTGGGCCTCGTCGAAGTCGTTGAGGTCGAAGACCAGGTCGCGCTCGGGCGAGGCGTAGAAGCCGAAGTTGCCCAGGTGGGCGTCGCCGCAGATGACGGGGTGCACGCCGGTCTCGGGCAGCACCGCGAAGTCCGCGGCGTGCAGGGCCGCGGCGCCGCGCAGGAAGGCGTGCGGGGAGGCGGTCATCCGCCGGATCCGCAGCGGGACGAGCTCGTGCACGCGCCCGGCGTTCTGCGCCTCGACGACGTCGACCGGGTCGGCCCGGCGCAGCTGCGCGGACCACTCGGCGAGCCCGGACCGGGGCGCGGCCTTCCGCAGCCCCCTGCCGATGCGGTAGCGCTCGGCGCGGGGTGTGGAGGCTCGCTGCAGCGAGCCGAACGCCGTGCGGTCCGATCCGGCGAGGACGGGGTGCGAGGTCACGCCTGCGTTCTACCGCAGCCCGCTCCCCGGAGCCCGTCCACGGTCAGGCGCAGCAGTCTCCGTGCGGTGGACGGGTCCTCCCCCGCCGCCGTGGACACCACCGCGGTGAGGGCGACGACGTCCTCGGGGCGGGCGTCGGGGTGCAGCCCGCCGGCGTCGGCCGCGGCGGCCACCAGCGGGCGGACCGCCGCCCGGACCCGGTCGGTGTGGCAGACCGGGGCGTCCTCGGCGGGCTCGGCGAGCAGGACCTCGACCACGCCGCGGGTGGTCGCGACGTAGTGGACGAACTCGTCGAGCCAGGTCCACAGCGCGGTGGCGGGCTCGGCGCGGCGGAGCGTTTCGGCGCGGGCGCAGAGGGTGTCGACGCCGTCGGCGAACACCGCCTCGAGCAGCGCCCGGCGGGAGGCGAAGTGCCGGTGCAGGGTCGCCGATCCGACACCCGCCCGGCGGGCGATCTCCTCCATCGACGCCTGCGCCCCGTCCCGTGCGACGACCTCCGTCGCGGCGCCGAGCAGGCGTTCCCGGTTGCGGAGGCGGTCGGCCCGCGGGGCGGCCGTGGCGTCGCGCGGCATGGGTCCTCCCGGACGGCTCGACAAAACGGGGTGGTCCTCCATATCGTAGCCGAGAGAAAGCGGGGGGCCGCCCCGTTTCATCGGGAGGAGCACGACATGGACGATCCGGTACTGGTCACGGGCGCGACCGGCAGGCAGGGCGGGGCGGCGGCACGGGCGCTGCTCGCCGCGGGGACGCCGGTCCGGGCGCTGGTCCGCGACCCCGGCACCGCCGCGGCACGGGCGCTCGCCGACGCCGGCGCCACCCTGGTCACCGGCGACCTCGACGACCCGGCGTCGGTGACGGCGGCCGCCCGCGGCGCCCGCGGGGTGTTCTCGGTGCAGATGCCCGACCTCGACGACCTGCTCGGTGACCGGGAGCTGCGGCACGCCGACGCGATCGCGGCCGCGGTCCGGGAGGCGGGCGTCGCGCAGGTGGTGCACACCTCGGTGTCGGGGGTCGGCGAGCTGGGGCACCCCGGCGCCGTCGACGCCGCGGTCTGGGGCGAGCACATGGCCCACTACTGGCGGTCCAAGGCCGCCGCGGAGGAGGCGCTCGCCGGGGCCGGGGCCCGGTGGGTCACCCGGCTGCGGCCCAGCGGGTTCATGGAGAACTTCGTGCCGTGGTCGATGTACCTGGCCGGGGGCGACGCGCCGCGGCTGCTGCTGGCGCTGGACCCGGACCTGGTGCACCCGTTCGTCGCGGTGGCCGACATCGGGGCCGCGGCGGCCGCCGCGTTCGCCGACCCGGACCGGTTCGACGGCGTCGCGCTCGACCTGGTCGGCGAGCGCCTGAGCTACCGGCAGGCGGCCGCGGCGCTCACCGAGGCCTGGGACGTGCCGTTCACCCTGACCGAGGGACCGGAGCAGGCCCGCGCGGAGGGACTGGTCGAGGCGTTCGTGCAGTCCCACGCCTTCCTCGACGCCCACCCCCGCGCCGCCGGTCCGGAGCGGGCGCGGGAGTTCGGGCTCGACCCCGTCGGGTTCGCGGCGTGGGCGCGGACCGTGGGCCGGCCTCAGACGTTGCGCCGGCCCAGCGCGCGGTAGGTCCAGCCCGCGGACTCCCACGCCTCGCGGTCGAGGGCGTTGCGGCCGTCGAGCACCCGGCGGGTCTTCACGACCTTCCCGAACGAGCCCGGGTCGAGCTCGCGGTACTGCTTCCACTCGGTCAGCAGCAGGACGACGTCGGCGCCCTCGGCGGCCTCCTCCGGGGTGTCGACGCAGTCCAGCTGCGACCAGTGCCGCCGCACGTTGGGCAGCGCCTGCGGGTCGGTCACCCGGACGTTCGCGCCCTGCAGCTGCAGCTGCGCGGCCACGTTCAGCGCCGGGGAGTCGCGGATGTCGTCGGAGTCGGGCTTGAACGCCGCGCCCAGCACCGCGATCCGCTTGCCGAGCAGGGAGTCGTCGCACACCTGGCGGGCGAGCTCCACCATCCGGATCCGGCGCCGCATGTTGATGTTGTCGACCTCGCGCAGGAAGGTCAGCGCCTGGTCGGCGCCCAGCTCGCCGGCGCGGGCCATGAACGCCCGGATGTCCTTGGGCAGGCAGCCGCCGCCGAAGCCGAGCCCGGCGTTGAGGAACTTGCGGCCGATCCGGTCGTCGTGGCCGATCGCGTCGGCCAGCTGCTTCACGTCGGCGCCGGTGGCCTCGCACAGCTCGGCCATCGCGTTGATGAAGGAGATCTTGGTGGCGAGGAAGGAGTTCGCCGCGGTCTTGACCATCTCCGCGGTGGCGTAGTCGGTGACGACCTTCGGCGTGCCGTCGGCGACGATCCGCGCGTAGACGGTGTCCAGGACCTTCTCCGCGTCCACCGCGGTGTCCCCGCCGGACAGCGACGGGACGCCGTAGACGAGCCGGTCCGGGTGCAGGGTGTCCTGCACCGCGAAGCCCTCGCGCAGGAACTCCGGGTTCCACGCCAGCGCCGCGTCCGGCACCCGGGCCGCGACCTGCTCGGCCAGCCGGGCGGCCGTGCCCACCGGCACCGTGGACTTGCCGACGACCAGCTCGCCGGGGCCCAGCACCTCGATCAGCGACGCCGTCGCCGCCTCGACGTAGGTCAGGTCCGCGGCGTACTCGCCGCGCCGCTGCGGGGTGCCGACGCACACGAAGTGCACCGCCGCGCCCCGGGCGTCGGCCATGTCCGGGGAGAACGACAGCCGCCCCGAGTCCAGCGACCGGCGCAGCAGTTCCTCGAATCCCGGCTCGAAGAACGGGACCCGGCCCGCGGCCAGCGACTCCGCCTTCGCGACGTCGACCTCGATACCGACGACCTCGTGGCCCAGCTCCGCCATCGAGGCCGCGTGCACGGCTCCGAGGTAGCCGCACCCGATGACCGACAGCTTCAGCGGGGTGGTGTTCTCCGACATGGCCGGAGGTTAGCTGCCGCCCCGGACGGGCTGTCGCAGACGTCGGGCAGTGTGCGTCCCGGTGACGCCGAGGTGTCGCGCCGGCACTAACGTGCTGGGCCGTGCGGACCCTGCTGCTGGCCGAGGAACTGCTCCTGCTGGGGCTCGACCGCTCGACCGGCCGGATCGGTGACCGGTTCGACGGGCGGGTCCTGCCCGTCGCACTGGTGCGCGACCTGGTCGACGCCGGCGCGCTGCACCTCGACGGCGGGGACGGCCCCGACGGCGGGGACACCGTCACGCCCTCGGGCGGGGAGCCCGACCACCCCGCGCTGGCCGCGGCGCTGGCCGCGGTGACCCGGGACGGCACCGACACCGGCTCGCACGCCGTCGCCGCCACCGCCGCACACCTCGCGCGGACCCCGGCGGGCTCGGCGGGTGGCGCCGTGGCACAGCTGGTCGCCGACGGGGTCCTCGCCGCGCAGGAGTACCGCCGGTTCGGGCTGTTCCGCCGGGTGCTGCTGACCGAACAGGACCCGGAGCCGGCCCGGGCGCTGCGGACCCGGCTGGCGTCGCTGCTGGTCACCGAGACGGCGCCGGGCGGGCACGACGGCCTGCTGCTCGCACTGCTGGGGCTGACCGACCTCGCCGGTGACGTGCTGCCACCGGAGATCGACGCGGAGACGCGCGGGGTCGCGCAGCACCGCGCGGCGCTCGTCGCCCAGGGGGCGGCGCGGGACCCGTTCGTCCGGGCCTACTTCGCGGTGCGGTCCGGCTGGGCCGGGAACTGAGCCGCTACCCGCGCAGCTGCGCCAGGCGGGCGCGGCAGGCCTCCCAGGTCGGCAGGGCGCCCGCGGCGAGGGCGTCCGCCAGGGTGGGCGCGGCACGGTCCTTGTCGGACAGCACCGGCTCGACCCCCTCGGCCCAGGGCAGCGCGAGGGCCGGGTCCAGCGGGCTGATCCCGTGCTCGGCCGCCGGCGTGTACGACGTCGAGCACAGGTACCCGACGACGGTGGTGTCGGCGAGCGCCTGGAAGGCGTGCCCGAGCCCCTCGGACAGGTAGACCGCCCGCATCGAGGCGGCGTCGAGGTCGACGGCCTCGACCCGCCCGAACGTCGGCGACCCCACCCGCAGGTCCACCACGACGTCGCGGACGGCGCCGGCGGCCACGTGGAGGTACTTGGCCTGGCCGGGCGGCACGTCGGCGTAGTGCACGCCGCGCACGACCCCGCGCGCCGACACCGACCGGTTGGTCTGGGCGACGGTCAGGTCGAACCCGAGCGCGTCGCGGAACGCCGGGCCCTGGAAGGGAGCGGTGAACGAGCCGCGGTGGTCGGCGAAGGTGGTCGGCTCGAACAGCCAGGCGCCCTCGATCGACAGCGGGGTCGCCTTCACGCCCACCAGCTCCGGTGGTCGCGGTACCAGGCCACGGTGGCGGCCAGGCCCTCCTCGAACGGCACCCGGGGGGCGTAGCCGAGCTCGTCGCGGATCTTCGACCAGTCCACGGAGTAGCGGCGGTCGTGCCCCTTGCGGTCGGCGACCCGCTCGATGCGGTCCTCCCCCACCCCGACGGCGGCGAGCAGCGCGCGGGTCAGGTCCAGGTTGGTCAGCTCGGTGCCGCCGCCGATGTTGTAGACCTCCCCGGCGCGGCCCGTCGTGGCGGCCAGGGTGATCCCGCGGCAGTGGTCGGAGACGTGCAGCCAGTCGCGGACGTTGAGGCCGTCGCCGTAGAGCGGGACGGTGCCGCCGTCGAGCAGCCGGGTGGTGAACAGCGGGACCACCTTCTCCGGGAACTGGTACGGCCCGTAGTTGTTCGAGCAGCGGGTGACCACCACGTCCAGGCCGTGGGTGCGGTGGTAGCTGCGCGCCAGCAGGTCGCTGCCCGCCTTCGCCGCGCTGTAGGGCGAGTTCGGCTCCAGCGGGTGGGTCTCGGGCCACGAGCCCGACGCGATCGAGCCGTACACCTCGTCGGTGGAGACGTGCACGAACCGGCCGGCGCCCGCGTCCAGCGCGGCCTGCAGCAGGACCTGGGTGCCGACGACGTTGGTCGTCACGAAGTCCGCCGCGCCGGTGATGGAGCGGTCCACGTGGGTCTCGGCGGCGAAGTGCACGAGCAGGTCGGCACCGCCGTCGAGCACCTCGGCGACGCGCCGGGGGTCGCGGACGTCGCCGCGCTCGACCGTCAGCCGCGGGTCGTCGGCGACGGGGGCGAGGTTCTCGATCCGGCCGGCGTAGGTGAACGCGTCGAGCACGGTCACCTGTGCCCCGGCCAGCTCGGGGTGCTCCCCGCCCAGCACCTCCCGGACGAAACAGGACCCGATGAACCCGGCCCCGCCGGTCACCACGATGCGCACGTGCCCTCCCCGCTCACTGTCCGGCCCCGCCAGCGTGTCAGAGTCGGCCCCGACGATCGGGAGGTGGGCGCGTGCGCGCGTGCGTGCTGGGGGCGAACGGGCAGCTCGGGCGGGCGCTGGTCGCCGCACTGCCCGGCGCGGTGGCACTCGACCGTGCGGCGCTGGACGTCGGCGACGCCGGCGCCGTCGCCGCGCACGACTTCTCCGGCGTCGACGTGCTGGTCAACGCGGCCGCCTACACCGCCGTCGACCGGGCCGAGACCGAACCGGCCGCGGCCTGGCGGGCGAACGCGGCGGGCCCCGCGCACCTGGCCACGGCGGCCCGCGAGCACGGTTGCCTGCTGGTCCACGTCTCCACCGAGTACGTCTTCGACGGCACCGCGCCCGGCCCGGTGCCCGAGGACGCCCCGCCGTCCCCGCTCGGGGTGTACGGCGCGTCGAAGGCCGCCGGGGAGCTGGCGGTGCGGGCGGCGCTGCCGGAGCGGCACGTGATCGTGCGGACCAGCTGGGTCGTCGGCGACGGCGGCAACTTCGTCGCCACCATGGCGCGGCTGGCGCGCGACGGGGTCTGTCCCGCCGTCGTCGACGACCAGGTGGGGCGGCCGACGTTCGCCCCCGACCTGGCCGCGGCGCTGCTCGTGCTGGCCGGGTCCGGGCGGCACGGCACCTTCCACGTCACCGGCGACGGCGAGCCGGTCAGCTGGCACGGACTGGCCCGGGCGGTGTTCGCCCGCTGCGGCCGCGACCCCGGCGACGTCCGCCCGGTGTCGACCGCCGAGTACGCCGCGGACAGGCCGCACCTGGCGCGCCGACCGGCGAACTCGGTGCTCGACCTGTCGCGCGCGACCCGGGCCGGGGTCGCGATGCCCGCCTGGCGCGACGGGCTGGACGCCCACCTGGGCACGGCGGGGGTCCCGCGGTGAAGGGCATCGTGCTGGCGGGCGGCACCGGGAGCCGGCTGTTCCCGCTGACCGCGGCGGTGTCCAAGCAGCTGCTGCCGGTCTACGACAAGCCGATGATCTACCACCCGCTGACCACGCTGATGCTGGCCGGGATCCGGGAGATCCTGCTCATCTCCACCCCACACGACCTGCCCGGCTTCCAGCGCCTGCTCGGCGACGGCACCCACCTCGGCCTCCAGATCACCTACGCCGCCCAGGAGCACCCCAACGGCCTGGCCGAGGCGTTCGTCATCGGCGCCGACCACGTCCGCGGCGGGCCGTCGGCACTCGTGCTGGGCGACAACATCTTCCACGGCGCCGGGTTCGGCGACCTGCTGCGCCGCCGCGCCGCCCAGGTCACCTCCGGCGACACCGGCTGCGTGCTGTTCGGCTACCCCGTCCGCGACCCGCAGCGCTACGGCGTCGGCGAGGCCGCCCCCGACGGCACCCTGCTCTCGATCGAGGAGAAGCCCGAGCACCCCCGCTCCGACCGCGCCATCACCGGCCTCTACCTCTACGACGACCGCGTCGTCGACATCGCCGCGCGCATCACCCCGTCCGCCCGCGGCGAACTCGAGATCACCGACGTCAACCGCGCCTACCTGGAGCAGGGCCGCGCCCACCTGCAGGACCTCGGACGCGGCTTCGCCTGGCTCGACACCGGCACCCACGAGTCGCTGATGGAGGCCGGCCAGTACGTCCGCGTCCTGGAGAACCGCCAGGGCGTCCGCATCGCCTGCGTCGAGGAGGTCGCCCTGCGGATGGGCTACATCGACCCCGACACCTGCCACGCCCTCGGGGCGCGGCAGACCGGCTCGGGCTACGGCGAGTACGTCATGGCCGTCGCGGATCAGTTCAGGTCGTCGGTCCGCACCCGGTGACCTCGTAGCGCGTGGGCCGGATCGGGGTCGACCCCCCGTGACCGCTCGGATGCGCCGGGTACACCGACGGAGCACACGTTCCTCCCCGGGAAGGAGGCGCCTCACCCGTCCGGTCACTAGCGTCGAGCCGCATGATGGATCTGCTGCTGTCCGAGGAACTCCTGCTCATCGGCCTGGACGACGACTCCGGCAAGGCCCGTGGCATGTTCGACCCGGGGTCGCTGCACGGCGCGCTGCTCTGCGACCTCATCGAACGGGGCGCCGTGACCGTGGACGACAGGAAGAAGGTCCACCCGACCGGCGTCGCGCCCGGTCACCCCGCCCTGGACGCCGTGCTGGCGACGATCGCCGCGGACCCGAAGCCCCGGTCGGTGTCGCACTGGACGAGCACGCTGCCGTGGAAGCACACGAAGCCGGCCGAGCTCGTCGCGCAGCGGCTGGTCGCCGACGGCGTGCTGTCCCGGGAGGAGGGCAGGGTGCTCGGGCTGTTCCGCACCGTCCGCCTGCCCGAGTCCGACCCCGGCCCCGAGCGCGCGCTGCGCGAGCGGCTGCGCTCGGTCCTGGTCCACGGCACGACGCCGGGCGGCCACGACGCCCTGCTCGTCGCGCTGCTGCACACCACCCACCAGGTCCGGGCGGCCCTGTCGGGGGTGGACACCGCCCAGCGCCGGGCCGGGGAGAAGCGGGCCCGCGCCGTCGCGACGGGGCTGGCCGACGACCCGGTGCTGAAGGCCCAGTACGACGCGGCGGTGCTCGCCGCGGTGATGACGACCGTGAGCGCCGTGGTCGTCACCACCAGCGGGTCGACCTGATCCGTCACTCTCCGTCACCAGGCGACTGCACGGCCTGGTCGGCACTTCGCTGAGTTCTCGCCACACGGTGCGTTTTTGTTGAGACGACAAACGGAGCAAAAGAGTGACCCGAATCCCACGATCGCCGCCGTAACGCACGTAGCGTGCGCGACGACCCTGCCACGTGTACGGCGCGTTCTCAGGCAATGCCTCCGAACGGACTAACGCCGCACACATGGCTCGGTCCGTCCCCGCGATTGGTGGTTACTCATCGTGACAGCGCTGGCACCATCCACCGCTACGCTCCGTCGTAGGATCGCGCGGTACGCGGCGTGGATCTTCTTGTCGCAGAACACCTTCCACGCGGCCGGCCCGTCGTGAGCGCCGGACCGACGCAGACCCGTCGACCCGCGCGCGCCACACCCCGTACCCACCACCGGCTCCTGCTCCGGCGGCCGGTCGCGGGCCGGGCCAACGTCCCGGTCGGGCCGCCGGCCCGGGCCGACGCCTCCACCGCCCCGGCATCGGTGCGCAAGCCGGCCGCCCGGGTCGGCCTCGTCCGGACGGCGCTGGTGCTGACCGACGTCGTCGCCGCCGGGACCGCCGTGCTCGTGGTCGCGCCGACCGGGCGCGACGGCGTCGTCGCCGCCTCCGTGCTGCTGCTCGCGGTGCGCTCGGCGGCGCGTCTGCACCGTTCCCGGCTGCGTCTGTCCTGGTTCGACGACCTGCCCCGCGAGCTCGCCGCCCTCCTCGTGACGATGGGGCTCGTGCTGGCCGGGGCGATGGCCGTGCAGCAGAACCTGGACACCCGCATCGACGTCGCCGGGCCGGTCGAGGTCGTGCTGCTGGCCACCCTGGTCGCGCTGGCCCTGCGCGCCGCGGTGCTGTTCGCCGCCCGGCTGCTGCGGGTCCGCCGGGGCGTCGGCGAGCCCACGCTGATCGTCGGCACCGGGTCGCGGGCGATGGAGCTCGACGAGACCATGCGCGCCCACCCCGAGTACGGCCTGCGCCCGCTCGGCCACGTCCTGTCCGAGGACCTCGACCTCGTGGTGGAGCGCGAGCGGGCGGCGCTGTCCGCCCGGATCCGGGACGCCGCGGCCCGGCACCGGGTGCGCGTCGTCGTGTTCGCCTGCCACACCGTCGACGACGCCGCCGTCCTCGACGCGGCGATCGAGGCCCGCCGCGACGGGCTCGGCGTCCTGCTGCTCCCGTGGCTCTCGGAGCTGGTGCACGACCACTCCGGCGTCGAACGGCTGCGCAGCATCCCGCTGCTGCGGCTGCCCCCGGATCCGAGGAACCGGCTGTCCTGGCGGCTCAAGCGCCTCGGCGACGTCGTGGTGTCCGCACTGGCCCTGGCGCTGGTCTCACCGCTGCTGGTCGCGGTCGCCGTCGCCGTGCTCGTCGAGAGTGGGCGGCCGGTCATCTTCCGCCAGGAACGCATCGGCCTGGACAACCGGCCCTTCACCGTCCTGAAGTTCCGCAGCATGCGCCCGGTCGACGAGCGCGAGCAGCACACACAGTGGTCCATCGCGGGCGACGCCCGGGTCGGCCCGGTCGGCCGGCTCATCCGCCGCACCTCGCTCGACGAGCTGCCCCAGCTGTGGAACATCCTGCGCGGCGACATGAGCCTGGTCGGGCCGCGCCCGGAGCGCCCGTCGTTCGTCGAGCGGTTCTCCGCCGAGCACGAGCGCTACACCGCCCGCCACCGCGTCCCGGTCGGGCTCACCGGGCTCGCCCAGATCTCCGGGCTGCGCGGCGACACCTCGATCGCCGACCGGGTCCGGCACGACAACTACTACATCGCGAACTGGTCGCTCTGGCTCGACGCGCAGATCGTCGTCCGCACCGCGCGGGAGCTGGTCCGGCGCGGCCGGCACTGAGCGGCCGCGCCGGGCGGATCGGCCCGCGGACGACCTCGGTGACCCGGCTCCGGACCGCCCGCCCCGCACGAGACGGGCACCAGGGCGGCGGCGCCCCGGTTCTGACGACGGGAGGGACCGACCGGGGTCAGAAGGGCAGGTGCCCCGACAGCACGACGGCCGTCGCGACCGCCGCGGTGAGTACGAGCAGGAGCGCCGCGACCGCGGTCCGGCGGGTGCCCGTCGTCGCGGGACCGGCCGCCGGAGCGACGCCCGGAGGCGACCAGAGCGGTCGGCCCGTCCGGCGCCCGGCGGGCCAGGGTCCGGCGCCGTCGCGCTCGCGGCGGGCCGCGACCGTGAGGGCCTCGGCACGGTCCGCCGTCGCCGGATCGACCCGGCCCTGCGCGGCGAGCGCGGCGACCAGGTCCCGGATCCCGACGGCGTCGCCGGGCAGGGCACGGCCGCGGACGACGTCGCGGACCCGCGCGGTCGAGGTCCGGAGCCGGCGGGCGACCACACGCTCCGACGGGCAGCCGTGGTGCACGTGGACGTCGTCGAGCAGATCGAGCAGGTCGCGGTGCGGGCCGTGCTCGGGCCAGGACGTCCGGTCGAAGCGGCGCAACGGCACCCGTTGCCTCCTCACGCAGGATGATCGTTCGATCACCTGTCGCATCCGGCGGCGTCGGCGTTACTCAATTCTGATGAGACGCCGCGATCGTCACTCCTGATGACAACCCCTCGCATGGATTACGACGAACGGCGCAACTTGCGCGCGGGTGAGGGAGCGGTCGCTAACGGTAGGCGTCCGCCTGTCGAAAGCAGGAGCAGCGAACGGTGCACTCCGGGCACCGAGCGGGCGACGACGCCGACCCCAGCGGTCCGTGGCCCTTTTCTTCCCGCCCCGAGGAGCACGTAGTCCTGTGAGCACCCACCACGACGTCTCCCGCCTGTCCGAGCGGACCGTCCCGAGTCCGCGGGTCGCCACACCGGCCGGGGGCGGGCGTGACCCGTTGCCCGGCACCCCGCGGTGGCAGCGCCGGTTCACCGCACTCGTGGTCCTCGGTGACCTCGCGACGGTCGCGCTCCTGACCGCGGTCGCGGTGCTGGTCGGGCTGACCGGCCTCGAGGCGGCCGACCGGGCGCGCATCGGCTCGGGTCTGATCGCCGCCGGCCTGCTGGCGGTGGCCCTGCCGGTCTCGCGGGCCTGGGACGGCCGGGTGCTGGGGACCGGGTCCGCGGAGTTCGTCCGTCTCGGGCGGGCCGTGGTCCTCACCGACGTCGTGCTGGCCCTGGGCGGTCTGGCGCTGATGGTCGACTCGTCGCGGGAGTGGGTCTTCCTGCTCGTCCCGGGCACCGGAGTCGCCCTGCTGGGGGTGCGGTTCGCGCTGCGCAAGATGCTGCACGTGCAGCGCGGCCGGGGCCGGGGTCTGGCCCCGGTGCTGGCGGTCGGCGAGGAGGCGTGCGTGGCGGACCTGATCCGCCGCACCCGTCGCGACCCGTACTTCGGCTGGCGGGTCACCGGGGTGTGCACCCCGACCGGCACCGGCACCGGCGGCGGCCACGTCGTCGACGGCGTCCCCGTGCTGGGCGACCTCGACGCGGTGACCGGTCTGGCCCGCGACGGCGGGCACCGGGTCGTCGCGATCTGCCGCTCGCCCGGCTGGGGCCCGACGCGGCTGCACCGCCTCGCCTGGGACCTCGAGGGCTCCGAGACCGAGCTCGCCGTCGACCCGGGCCTCATGGAGATCGCCGGGCCGCGCATGCACATCACGCCGGTCGACGGGATGCCGCTGCTGCGGCTGTCCGAGCCGCGGTTCTCCGGCGCGTCGAAGATCGTGAAGTACGTCGCGGACCGCGCGGTCGCCGCGCTGCTGATGCTTCTGGTGGGGCCGTTGTTCCTGGTCCTGGCGGCCGCGGTGAAGCTCGGCGACGGCGGCCCGGTGTTCTTCCGCCAGGAGCGCGTCGGCACGCACGGGCGCACCTTCGGGATGCTGAAGTTCCGGTCGATGTGCGTCGATGCCGAGGCGCGGCTGGCGTCGCTGGCCAACGACCACGGCGACGGCCCGCTGTTCAAGATGCGTCGCGACCCGCGCGTCACCCGGGTCGGGGCGTTCCTGCGGAAGTACTCGCTCGACGAGCTGCCGCAGCTCCTCAACGTGCTCGGCGGATCGATGAGCCTGGTCGGGCCGCGCCCGCCGCTGCCCCGTGAGGTCGCCACCTACGCCGCCGACGCGCGCCGCCGCCTGCTCGTCAAGCCCGGCATGACCGGCCTGTGGCAGGTCAGCGGACGCAGCTCGCTGACCTGGGAGGAGTCGGTCCGTCTCGACCTGCGCTACGTCGAGAACTGGACCCCCGCACTGGACCTGCTGATCCTGTGGAAGACCGTCGGCGCGGTGCTCCGCAGCCGCGGCGCCTACTGACCCGGCGCCGCGGCCTGCGGGCCGCTCAGGCGAACAGCTTCTCCTGCTCCTCGCGGAGCGCGTCGACGAGCCGGCCCGGGGGCAGGGTGACGTCGTCGTAGGTGAGCACGGCGTCCTTCGCGACGTCGCGCACCAGCGTGCACCCCTCGGCGACGCCCATCGGCAGCAGCCGCTCCGCGCGCGTGACCGGCGAGGACTCTGCGACGCCGTAGGTGTCGTAGCCGCCCAGCCCGTCGACCGTGTGTCCTGCCTTCAGGTCCTGCTTGGCGGTGGCGACGACGTCGACCCGCTGCCCGGCGGGTGGGCTCAGCGCGGCGTCGGCGAAGTCGACGGCCCGCACGATGGTGTTCGGGACCTCGAAGTGACACAGGTGGTACGGGGTGTAGAAGCTGTACAGCGGGCCCTCGCCGAGCTTGTACAGGTTCAGGTAGTGGCGCTGCTTCGGGTCGTCGTGGGTGCCGAGCACGTAGATGCCCGGGCCCGGCTTGGCGCCGACCACGTAGTCGACGACGCCGCCCAGCTCGCGCAGCTCGTCGACGTCGTAGGCCGCGGTCAGCTCGTCGACGTGCCCGGCGTGGTCGCGGCCGTACATGCCGCGCTTGCCGACGGTGAAGCCGAACGCGTTGGCCACGATCGCCTGCTCGAACGACACCTTGGTGCCGTCGGCGAAGCTGGTGACCATGTAGGGGTCCTGCCCCCACTTCTCGGCGAACGCCTGCTGCGTGGTGGGGGTGCGGTACTCGTCCTGCAGGCCCTTGATGTTGCCGGCGACGAGCGGGGTGACCCCGATGCCGCGCACGAAGCGCAGCAGGTTGGCCTGGACGCCGGGCTGGTCGCCGTCGGCACCGGTCAGGACGACCCCGGCGGCACGGGCGCGGTGCGCGAGCAGCGGGCCGACGGTGCCGTCGAGCTCGGCGTTCATCGTGACGACGGGCAGCCCGCGCTCGATCGCGGCGACGGTGACCCGGGCGCCGAACTCGACGGCGCCGGTGACGTCGACGAGCACGTCGACGTTCTCCGCGGCGAGCAGCGCGAACGCGTCGCCGAGCACGGCCGGGACGCCCTTCGCGACCATCGCCTCGACCTGCGCGGTCGTCGACACCTCGACCGGCTCCAGCCCGGCCTCGGTGTAGGCGCGCACGGCGGTGGCGACGGTGCGGTTGGCGATCGCGACGACGTCCATCCCAGGGGTGGAGTTCACGATCTGGTTCACCAGGCCGCGGCCCATGAACCCGGCGCCGACCAGGCCGACCCGGATCGGGCGGTTCTCGGCGGCGCGCTTCGCGAGGGCGGTGTCGAGGATCAGCATCAGCGGGCTCCGGTGACCGACGGGAAGTCGGCGTTGTCGGCCAGCAGCGGCCAGTTCGCGTCCTTGTCCGAGACGTGGTCGACCGCGTGCGGCCACTCGACGTCCAGGGCCGGGTCGTTCCAGCGCAGGCCGCGCTCGGCGCCCGGGGTGTAGGGCGTCGAGACCTGGTAGATCGTCGTCGCGTCGGGGGTGAGGGTGAGGTAGGCGTGCGCGAAGTTCCGCGGCACGTACATCGCCCGGTAGTTGTCCTGGGACAGCTCGGCACCGAACCACTGCAGGTAGGTGTCGGAGTCCGGGCGCAGGTCGACGATCACGTCGAAGATCGCGCCGCGGACGCAGCGGATGACCTTGACCTCGGCGTTGGGCTCCAGCTGGTAGTGGAAGCCGCGCAGGGTGCCCGCCTCGTGGTTGTACGAGAGGTTGCACTGGGTGATCGTCGGGTCCAGCCCGGCGTCGCGGAACTCCTGCTCGCAGAAGGCACGGGCGAAGAAGCCGCGGTCGTCCTCGAGTCGCTTCAGGTCGATGAGAGCCGATCCGGGGAGCGGGGTCTGGTGAATCTCCACGCCCGGCATCATCGGCCAGAGCTGATCGCCCGTTATCGGGTACCCCCGCGCGGGTGGCGCACACGACTCCGGCGGTGACGGGGTGTGTGCCACCCGCGGCACGGGGTGACCGAGACGGGGTCAGACGGAGCCGGGCGCCACCGGGTGGACGTAGGTGCCGGGGCGGGTCGCGCCGTCCTGACGGGAGACCGGGCCCTGGTCCCACTTCAGCGTCGTCGACGTCGTCTCGTCCGGCGCGGTCACGACGATGTCGGTCGGCGTCCAGCTGTCCCCGGGCAGCCAGGTGATCACGGTGTGCGCGGTCCCGCCCGGCTTGACGACGACCGCGGTGGGCTCCTCCCCCGCCCGGGGCAGCGAGTAGGACGGCCCGAACTGCGGGTCGTCCGGGCCGCGCAGGTCGACGCCGCCGAACCCGGTCATCGTGCAGGGCGCGTCGGAGGTGTTGCGCCAGACGATGGTGGTGTCCTTCTGGTTGTCGCCGAGGGTGGTGCCGACCGATGCCTGCACGGTGCTGCTGGTGCAGCGGGCCACCTCGCCCGCCTCCGACGACGTCTCCCCCGTCGGCTGCTGCGCGGCCGCGGTGGGCGCGGTCGACAGCGCAGCCGGGGCCTCGGACGGGGCGGCACCTCCGCCGCACCCGGCGACGAGCAGTCCGGCCGACAACAGTCCGATCAGGAGTGGTGTGCGGTGATTCGTCATGTCCGACACCGTTCTCCGGTTCGGGGGAGCGTGCCGCGCGGGAGGCGAGAACCACCCGGCCGAGGGTCAGACCCGCGTGCCCACCCGCGGCGCCAGCTCGCCGACGATGCCGTGCACGGCCGCGAAGATGAGGCGGACCGCGTCGTGGTGGGCGGACTCGGGCCCGCCCATCGGGTCGGGGACGGTGTCGTCGGCCGGCGGGATGGTGCCGCGGGTGGCACGGGCGAGGTCGACCAGGCCGCGCCCCCGCTTGACCAGGTCCGGCGGCAGCACCGTGGTGTCGGCGGCCGCGACGAGGCGGGCGAACTCGCGCAGCGCGAACGTGCGGTCCAGCAGGTGCGGGTAGCGCTCGAGGACGGTGGAGCGGTGCCGGACGTTGGCACCGAGCACGAGGTCGACCCCGGCGACGGTCCGGTCGTCGAGCTGACGGGCCCGGAACGTCTCGGCCCGCGCGTCGAGGCCCCAGGGGGCGAGCTGGGCGCGGGACAGCGGGTGCATCGGGCCGTTCACGACGGCGGCGACGCCCGCGCTGGAGATCTGCACCCGCGCGGCCTCCCGACCGCCGAGACGGCCGACGAGCAGGTTCCGCATCAGCAGCTCGGCCGCGGGCGAGCGGCAGATGTTGCCCGTGCACACGACCAGCACCCGGAGCCGGTCGTCCGGCCCGGGCTGCGTAGGGACGTGCGGCGGACGTGCCATCGCCCCAGTGTGGAACGTGGGCGGCGGTTCCTGCAGCGTCGCGTGTGCTTCGGCACGCTCCACCAGCGCGGTCATGGGCCCTCCCCCGACGGTTCGTCCTCCGTTCAGTCGCCCGTGCGGGCCCCTCCATTTCCGCCGAACGGCCGAGGACCCCGGAGATCGTCAACGTTGATGACACGGTGTGACTCCGGGCACGCGCGGGCCGGGGACGGCGCCGACGACGGCGTCGAGCGCCACGGGTGGGCGCCCGTCGTCGTGGTCGTGCCGGTGGCCGACCAGGTCGGGCCGGTGCAGGGGGTTGCGGCGCGGGCCGCCCGGCGCCCAGGGCGGCGGGTGGAACAGCGGGAACCCGCCGACGATCTCGATCGTCCAGTCGCCGGTGTGCACCATGCGGTGGTGGTGCGGACACAGCAGCACCAGATTGTCCAGGTCGGTGGTGCCCCCGTCCGCCCAGTGCCGGACGTGGTGGGCGACGCACCACTGCGGCGGCGCCTCGCAGCCGGGATGCGCGCACCCGCCGTCGCGCTGGGCGAGGGCGCGGCGCTGCCCGCGGGTCGCGAGCCGGGCCTCCCGCCCGACGAACAGCGGCTCCCCGGCCGTGCCGAGCACGACCGGGACGACCCGCGCGTCGCAGGCCAGGCGCAGTGCGTCCCCGGCGGCGAGGGCGGCGGACAGCCCGCCGGCGCCGAACCCGAGCAGTCCGGCGCCGGTGCCGGTGGTGAGGGTGTCGAGCGGGACGGTCACGGTCACCGTGACGGGCTGCCCGTTCTCCACGCCCAGGTCTCCCGTCGCGAGCATCCGCCGCGCGAGCTCCACCAGCCCGTCGCCGGAGCGCTCGGCGGTGGACCGCTCGTCCCTCGCCCCAGTGGGCCCGTCCGGCGGGACCGGCGCGGTCAGCGGGGACAGTGCGGTGCGCAGCATCGCCGCGGACTCGGTGTCGAACCAGCCGCGCGCCTCGAAACCGGCGCCCTGCGGGCGCAGTGTGAGCCGGTTGCGCGACGGCTTCGGTTCCCGCGGGCGCGGCCCGTCGGGGTCCAGCAGGGCGATCGCCCGCCGGCCGAGTTTCTCGACGGCGTCGGGATCCAGGGTGCGGGCGTGGTGGACGAGGTCGGCCTCCAGCACCGGTCGGTGCTCGTGCAGGTGCGGCGGCAGCATCGTCAGCACGCGCTGGACCACCCGCACATGCTCGGCGCCGACCGCGCCCTCGGCGAACGCCGCGGCCAGCTCGGGCAGCTCCGCGTCCACCCGCTCCCCCGTGATCAGGTACAGCGGGGACAGCGCCCGTGCCGCGTCGACCCGGGCGCGGGCGGTGGCGCGCGAGACGTTCTGCACGGTGCGCAGCAGGTCCGCGGTGTCGCGGAATCCCCTGTCCCCGGCCAGTCCGCGGGTGGCGATCTCGGCGACCAGCGCGACGAGTGAGGCGGACTCGCGGTTGATCCGCTCCTGGACGTCGGCGACCGCGAGGAGGAGCTCCTCGTCACCGGCCTGCCAGACGTCGTCCACGCAGTCGACTTTACTCGACCATACGTTCGAAAACAGCTCGTTGAGCTGGGTGGACGTCGGGCGGCGGCGAGCGGTCAGCCGGTGAATCCGTCCATGATCCCGTCGCCGTCCAGGTCGGACCCGCAGGCCGCGGTCCCGTAGTAGCTGCTGGTGGGGTCCGAGCAAGCGGACTCCAGCCCGTCCCCACTCACCTCGTGCTCCTCTGCCTGCAACTGCTCCAGGTACTCCCGCTGCGCCTGCTCCTTCGCCGCGATCAGGTCGGGGCAGTTCTTATTGGTGATGTAGTGCGGGTGGGCCGGGTCCTCGAACTCCGGGGCCGCCGTCGGCTCGCAGGTGTAGAGCACCGGCTCCGGCTCGTCCGCCACGAACGACGCGAGCGGCGCGTCCGGCACCACCACCGGCGCGGGCGGCGCCGGGAACTCCCGCGCGACCACGCCGGAACCCGTCGGAGCCGGGGCCGCGACCGCGATCACCGGCTCGGCGGAGGCGACGGACGCGATGCAGAGCGCGGCGGCCGTCGTCGCCGGCACCAGCCCGGCCAGCAGGGCGCGGGAGAGGGAACGGCGTGGGCGGCGGTGCGTCGTCATCGTGCGGTCTCCCCGGTCGGCCGGGCCGCCGGCGCGACCCTCACCTCCGCTGGATCGCTCCGGACGGACCAGGCCGTTATCGGCCGTTCGGCGGCTTCATCGGAACTGACGAGACGGCGGGCCGCGATCAGGGTCCGAAGAGCGTCATGACCAGGTCGGTGATCTGCGCGATGTTCGCCCCCGTCCCCAGCACGGCGGCCGCGCGTGTCCGCACAGACGCCCACCGGCTCCGGACCGCCGGCCGGTCGGGCTCGGCGAGCACGATCTCGGCGGTGAGCCCGTCGAGCTCCCGTACCGCGGCCCGGGCCTCATCGCCGTCGACCTCCAGGAGCCGGCCACGCAGCGCGGACAGTTCGTCGGTCAGTCGGCCGACTGTCACCGCCGTCGAGTGACGGGCGTCGACGTGGGCGTCCGGGCCGACGGCGGAGCGGTCGAAGTGCGCTCCCTGGAAGTTCCAGTTGGTGCTCATCGGTTCCCCTTCGTCGCCGTGGCGGCTGCCGGACCGGTGGTGACCTTCGCGTCCGGTCCGACGGCGGAGTTCGAGAAGTGCGATCCGCGGAAGTCGTTGATGGTCTGGGTGAACGCCTCCTGGAACTCGACGGCGGAGTAGCCGAGCCGTTCCAGGTGGGCGCCGACCGACCGGAGCAGTACGCGGTCGATGATCTCGCCGTACCGCAGCACGTCGGTGCTCTGGAAGTAGCTGCGGAACTCGTCGCCGACCGCCAGCTCGCGCAGGCTCGGGCCTACGCCGTAGCGGTCGGGAACGAGGGTGCCCTCGGGCTGCGGAATCCGGCGCGCCGACCAGCACTGGCGGATCCGGTCCGGGATCGTCGCCGGGAACCGGGCCAGCTCAGCGCACGCCCGTCCGAATCGGCGCAGACCGCTCACCGGTTGGTCGATCTCGCGGAAGCTCTCGGGCAGCGGGGGCAGGACGCAGTGGACGCGCTCGACGTAGAGGTTCTTGTCGTCGGCGCCGACGTGGACGAACGTGGACAGGACCAGCTGCCGGTCCCAGGTCTCGACCCGGTACCGGCGGTAGTAGCGGGCCCACTCCTCGGGGGCGACGGCGAGGGTGCGCGCCTCCCGCTCGTCGAGCGTCGTGTACGGCGGGCCGTCGGTGAAGGGTTCGTGCAGGACCGGCAGGACACGGGCGGCCAGCGGACCGTCGGCGTGCTCGGCGACGTCCTCGGCCGAGGTCATCACGACCTCGTCGAACCGCAGCGCGCCGAGGCGTCCGCCCGGCCCGAGCGAGGACGCGCGACGCAGGTCCGACAACGCCTCCTCGATGGTCGCGTGGACGCCGAGGACGTCGACCGGAGCGGGCTCGTCGACCGTCTTGTCCCGCGCGACGAGCGAGATCGCGAGTGCCTCCTGGGCCCGGACGAGGCCGGCACCGACGAACGGATCGAACCCGCGGTGCACGACGAGCGGGACGCGGCCGGGCTGGTCGCCCGGCTCGACACCGGCGTCGATCCGTGCGATCCGCGCGCCGTGCTGGTCGTGTCCGAAGGTCCGCAACGTCCGCTCGGTGTCACTGCCAGGTAGGACCCGCGGGTCGGGCCGGAAACGGGTCCGCCGGAACCGGCGGCGGGTCAGCCAGCCCACCCAGTACGCGTCCGTCCCGAACACGGCCACGATCACCGCGAACAACACGGCTGCCACGTACCCGCTGCGCAGCGCCAGGATCAGCTCCGCGAACCCGCTGCCGAGCTGCCCGCCGAACACCGTGACGAGCTGGGCGATGCCGTAGACGACCTCGTAGACGAGTGCGCCGGAGGCGACGCCCGCGACGAGACCCGCGACCACGGCGCCGGTCACGACGACCGGGGAGCGGCCGAAGCCGAAGCGCTGCACGATTACCAGCGCGGCGGCGAGCACCAGCCACGCGGCGAAGAACCCCGGGCTCACGAACAGCAGCAGCACGAACAGGACGGTCAGGGTGCCGTCACGGACACGGCGCCGGGATCGGGACGCGAGCGCGTCGCGCAGCACGGCCGGCACGTTCACCCCCGGCGACGGCGGCAGCGCCCGGACGGGCTCGACGGTGTACTCGTCCAGGACTCGCCGGCAGAAGTCCGCGTCGCGGTGGACCGCCGCACACAGCAGACGTGTGGAGTCGTCGCGCAGGAACGCGCCGCAGGAGCCGCAGAAGCGGGCGGTCTGCTGATGGGCGACGCCGCACTCCGGGCAGTGGACAGGGGACACGGGTCTCCTCGGTGATGGTGGTGGGGTCGGACGGGATCGAGGTCAGCGCGGCGCGGTGTTGCCGTCGGGCCCGTCCTGGGCGATCCGCTTGGCGAAGCAGTCGTCGGCGCCGATGCCCTGCTGGTCGCACCAGGCGTTCGCCGCGTCGGACGTCGTGAAGCCCTGCCCCTCGACGAGCACCCACAGCCCGCCGGTGCGGAAGGACGAGTAGTCCGACGAGTTCAGCAGCAGCACGTCCGGGTAGCTGCCGGCCATGGAGCGCACGTGGTCGAGGACCATGTCGTCGTCCCACGTCGTACCGTCGATGACCATTCCGGCCCGCTTCGAAGACAGCTGCGGCACCCAGTAGCCCTGCAGCGACGCGACGGTGCTCCGGTCGGTGTCGGCGAGCGCCTGCAGAGCGGCCGAGGAGTCGACCGGCTCCATGCTCCATGTCGTTGTGGGCGGGGCGGCCGTCGACGTCGTCGTCGGGACCGGCGGGGGCACAGGTCCCCCTCCGGCGGAGCGCGTGTACAAGTAGCCGCCGCCGGCGGTCGCGACGACGACCGCCAGCACAGCCGCCACGGCCAGCACGACGTTGCGCGGACCGCGATCGGTGGCGATGGTTCGACCGTGCCCCGTCTGCGGCTGCCACTGCTCCTGCGGCCGGGCCGGAGCCGGACGGGTCGCAGGCTCCGGTACCGCGCTCCCGGGCTCCGGGACGGGTCGCGCCCCGGTCGGTGTGCCGCAGCCGTTGCAGAACCGCACACCGGCACCGACGTGCTCCCCGCACTGGGTGCACACGCTCATGACTCCCCCCGCCGCGTCGTCGATCACTTGTCACGAACGGTCGGCGGGCGTGCGCGGGGTGTTAGCGGTTGCGGGACCCGAAATGAGCTCTCGGAGGCGAAATCGTCAGCGCTGACGATGTGGGGTCACGATGTCGTCACGGCGATGACACGGGACGATCGAACGCGGCGTCTCGCCCTACCCGGAGGAACAGCACGGGCGGACGGCACGGATCCGCGGACGGTTCGCATCCGCTCGCCCGTCAGCGACTCATCCGGCGCAGGTCGGCGAGGTGCTGCTCGAACACCCTCCGGTCGTCCTCGTACTTCTTCTTGAGGTCCGTGGTCCGCTTCGTCTCGTCGGCGGTCGCGGCCTTCTCCCTGTCCGACGCCGGTCGCTGGCGCTTCAGACCGGACAGCCGTTTCGTGGCGTTCGCGATGTCCCGATCGAGGAGCTTGATCGCATCCGTCACCAGCCGGGTCTGGTCCCTCAGATTGCGTTCCAGCGTCAACGGGCACCTCCGTGTCGGGACCGACGGCGCCGAGCCCACGCCGTCGTCGCCGTAGTGATCGAGTATCGGGACGGATCCGCAGGGTCACCAGCACCGATCGGCCCATCCGGACACGAGCCACCGGCATTCGGGCCGGCCGAGGGCCCGATCCACCGGGCAGCCCCGGCTCACGTCCGGTCGCCTCCGGTCGTGGCCTGGAGCAGGTGCCGGCGAAGCGATCTGACCTGACGCCGCGACGTCGGTGCTGCCGGGCCTCGAACTTGCTTCTTCTGTTCGGTGCCCTCTTCATCCGATTCCTGGTTTCCGCCTCTGTGGATCTCGGCGCCGTCAGTATCGAGCCACGGTGACGATCACGGCTATCGACCGCTCGGACCAAGTCGCCGGAGCAGCAGCGTCACTCGCGATACCACAAGAGCTGATCGAGTTCGGCCAATGAGACTCCGACCTCCTGAGCCATTGCCCCCGCGACGACGAATCCGGCTGCGGCATCAGCCGGTGGGATCTGCACCCCGAACGTCCGCATCTGTTTCAGAACGCGCACATCGGGTTTGATCGTATCGGCGCCGCACAGCAAACGGCAGTACGCGAACAGCGCAGGACCGATCCCGTGGACCGATCCGACGTAAGGATCGATCTTCGGCGCGAGTTCCAGCCCCGCCGTTCCCACGGCCCAGCCGGCACAGGCTCCGTCCTCGTCCACCGCACCGTGGGTAGCGCCGTAGCGCAGCAAGCCCGAGGTGACCTCCGCGATGGTGCGGGGCTCGTGCCGCCGGAGCCCGAGCCCGTCGTACGACCCCGGGTTGTCCCGCAACCAGGCCAGGGTGGGAGTACCGTCGACCTGCCTCATCCGTGCAGCCCACCGATCCAGCATTGGCACGACACGCCTGTCGTACCGACGCTGGTTGGAAAGCACGACGTCGAGCACCATCAGGCCACGCTTCCCGATGAAGTGGGTGCGAGCTGCCCTGGCACGATCACCGGCGACGGCGCCGCCGTCGGCCCACGCCGCACGCAACCGCTCGATCGCCGTGGACCATCCGGGAGTACCGCGGAGCGCCTCGAGACCGAGGGCATGGACGGGGCTGTCCGGCGCATTCATGGTGACGATGGTGCCCGTCAGAACAGTCCTGCGATACGTCACCGTCGGCAGTTCATACCATCGAGCTCGGCGAATGCGGGAGCCGCGCTCGGCCACCGAACTGCTTGTTCCGACGGCTGTCCCTGGACTCGCCGTCGGTTCGCCTTCACATCAACGACCGGCTTCTTGCGCCCGATCCGCGATCGTGTCCAAACCGATTGCGATGATCATCGTTGACATCGAGCCGGCCACCGCCATTCATCATCGTGAACGGGGCTGCCGAGAACGAGTCGACGGTACATGTCGCGAACATCCGGTCCTGCCTAGAACTCCATGAGCGGGCGACAACGGCCCACGGGACGGAGGACGATCGTGCGACTCCTGCGAATCCTGGCCGGGATCGGCCGCCCTCGTAACCACCCTGGCCGCTTGCTCGCAGGCAGGCCCCCTGCCACCCGATCCGACACACGCTGTCGCGATCGTGGCTCATTCCAAAGCCGCCACACTCGAACCCGATCTCGGACGTCGTCGGCGCGACCAGCGCCGAGGTGGATCTGGTCGACCGCGCGGCCGTGTTCGCCCACCTGGCCGACGTCCGGCCCGACGCGCTCGTGCTCGCCGCGGCGAAGGTCGGCGGCATCGTCGCCAACGACTCGTTCCCGGCCGAGTTCCTGTCGGAGAACCTGCGCATCCAGGTCAACGTCATGGACGCCGCCCGCGACGCCGGGGTGCGGCGGCTGCTGTTCCTCGGCTCGTCCTGCATCTACCCGAAATACGCCGACCAGCCGACCCGCGAGGACTCGCTGCTCACCGGGCCGCTGGAGCCGACGAACGACGCCTACGCCGTCGCGAAGATCGCTGCGATCATGGGCGTCCAGTCGGTCCGCAAGCAGTACGGACTCCCCTGGATCTCCGCGATGCCGACCAACCTCTACGGGCCCGGCGACAACTCCCACCCCGAACACAGCCACGTCCTCCCGGCCCTCATCCGCCGCTTCGACGAGGCCGCCCGCTCCCGTGCCCGCGAGGTCGTGCTCGGGGCACCGGCACCCCGCGCCGCGAGTTCCTCCACGTCGACGACCTCGGCCGCGCGATCGTCCACCTGCTCGACCACTACGACGACCCGCAGACCATCAACGTCGACGTCGGCACCGACGTCACCATCCGGGAGCTCGCCGATCGTCGCCGGGTACGACGGCGAGATCGTCCAGGACACCAGCCGACCCGACGGGACACCGCGCAAGCTGCTCGACACCAGCCGCATTACGGCGCTGGGGTGGGAGCCGACGATCGGGCTGCGGGACGGGATCGCCGGGACCCACCGGTGGTTCGTCGAGCATCACGCCGAGGCGCGGCTGGCGGGGTGGGTGTGGCCCGCACCGGCCACACTGCCGCCGGCAAGCGCTGCACCGCAGTCGTTGCAGAACCGGACGCCCGGTCCGACCGAACCCCCGCACTCGGGGCACGCGCTCATGACTCTCCCGACATGTCGTCGATCAACTGCTACTTCCGGTCGGCGAATGTGTGCGATCCGTTATCGCCCGAGGTGCGTCGACCCGGGAATGAGACGGGTAATCGTCAATGAGCCTTTGCCAACCTCGGTGGACGTGCTGGTCAGCGGACTGCGGCGTGTCGTGGCCTCGAATGGGTGAAGCTCCTGGTAGACGGGCGATTGACTAGATCAACACGTCCCACCAGGAGCTTCAAGGTGTTGTCCTACCCGTCTGGGATGACCGTGTCCAGCCGCGCGCTCAACCTGCTCGCCGATCTCCTGCGCGGACACCGCGCCGCCCGTGGAACCCGGTGGCGCAAGCTCGCCGCCGGCCGGGCGCTGCTGGTGGTCGCGCACCTGCGCAAGAACGACACCTACGCCGAGTTGGCCTGCGGGTTCGGGGTCGGCACCTCCACGGTCTACCGCTACATCCAGGAGGGGATCGAGCTGCTCGCCGCGAAGGCCCCCACCCTGGAACAAGCCATCGAGGTCGCGAAACGGAAGGCGTTCGTGATCCTCGACGGCACCCTGTTGCGCATCGACCGGGTCGGGATGGCATCGGGCTACGACCGGGCGTTCTACTCTGGAAAGCACAAAGCCCACGGACTGAACGTGCAGGTCATCGCGGACCCGGTCGGCCGCCTGGTGTGGATCTCCCCGCCGATGCCGGGCGCGCGGCACGACATGGGCGCAGCCCGCGAGCACGGGATCATCGACGCCCTGGCCGAGCATGAGATCCCCGCGCGGCCGACACCGCCTACCAAGGCGCCGGTCCTACGGTCGCCGTGCCGCAGCGGCGTCGACGTAAGGACCCCGACACCGGCCGATTCCGGAAGCTGTCGCGACACCAGAAGGACGTGAACACCGCCCACGCCCACCGTCGCGGACCGGGCGAGCGGGTCAACGCCGAGCTGAAGAACTGGCGAGTCCTGCGCAAGATCCGGTCCAGCCCGAACACCGCCGACAGGCTCATCGCCGCAGTTCAGACCCTCATGATCGCCAGCGCGTGATCAGGTTGGCAAAGGCTCAATGCTGACGACACGGCCGATCCCGCTCGTCGGGTCGGCCGGTCGCACGCCGGTCAGCTCGGGCGTCGTCCTCCCGGGCTGAATTCGAACCGAACGCCCGGTGCGTCGACCGGGATCTGCACGACCGAACGTCCGATCCCGGCGGACCAGTCCCGCGGAATCAGGTAGTACCTGTTCCCGGCGGCGACGAGCAGCCGGAGTCCGTCGTAGCGGTAGCGGTAGGAGTCCGGTGTCTGCTCGCGGGAAGTGTACTCGGCCACTCCTGGGCCGGCGAGCTGAAGCGGACGCGTGCTGATGACGACGACTCCCAGACGCAGATCCGGCTCGAGCGCGTATCGGGTCGCAAGCCCCCGGCCGACCTCTCTGGCGTAGTCGGTGAGGAGCCAGAAGGTCGAGGTGACGAGAGCCAGCGTCACGAGGACGAGCACGGCCGTTCGTGCAGCGGCCGGCTCGGCAGGTTGATCTTGCCAGCGCTCCCGCCATCTCAGGCGTATCCACCGTCCGTACGCCCATGCGCTTCCACCGACGCCGATGGCTGCAGCTGTCACGAAGGGTGGCAACGCCCATGCACCGGCCGACGCACCACAGATCGCGATGACGGCTCCGGCGGTCGTCGCCGAGCCCGCGATCAGGAGCAGGCCGCCCAGCCTCAGCAGACCCGGTGGACCGACCCGGTCGACGGCGCGTGAGACGCGGACGTGGGCGATCACGGCCGCGACGCCGAGGAGCAGCGCGGCCAGGAGTGGTCCGTAGAGGCTCTCCACGCTTCGGAGCAGGAAGTCCTGAGTCGACATGTTCAGGACGGCGACATCGACGCCGAACTCCGCGAACAGGCTCTGCGTCCTGACGTAACCGAAGTAATAGAGCAGGCCGGTGATCACGGTCGCCGGTGCGATCACGGCGCCGACGGCCTGGCTCGTCGACTGGAGGCGTCCGGTCGGCGCCGGGTCCGGGTGGTCGCTCCGCACTCCCGTCGGGCGTCGGAGCCCGACCGTGCGACGCGGCTGCTGCCGGCTCCCGCCGTCACTCGGTGGCACGACCAGCCACGTTCAGAGCGCCGGCGGCGCCCATGAATCCGGAGTCCCAGGTGATGACGGTATGCCCGTACTCGGCGGAGCGTTCGAAGTCGCGGCCCTGGCCCTCGAGTTCATCGGACCAGGCGCACGGGAAGTAGTTCGTCGCCGTACAGACGTGACGGAGACTCATCGACAAAGATGCGCTGGCGTCGCCGCCCCGGGTCGGCGCGAAGGTCACGTCGATCGTGCATGTCCCTCCGGGCGGCAGGGTGCGTCCGGAGCATCGGTCGTTGGTCAAGAGGAACTGCTCGCTGTCTCCGGCGCGGAAGCCGATCTCGGTGATCTCGATGCTGTGCATCGGGAAGCCGGATACGGTCAGCCGAACGGGCCGGGAGGTGCTGCCCGGGGCCGCGATCCCGATGAACAGCTCGAATCCGACGGTGTGCGGTTGTCCCAACTCAGGTCCAACCGGGGTGAAGCCGGTTCCCGTGAAGGCACCGGAGTCGCTGGACTCGAGCGGAGAGGCGAGGCCCGGGGCGTACTTGGCCTCCTCGTCGCTCAGCGGGCCCCCGGTCTCCGGCGGGGCGCCGCCCCCTCCCTCCGCAGGTGCTAGGGGTTCGGACGACGGTGAGCCACCCGGTTCTCCCGGCGAAGCGGACTCGGACTGCACACGGTCCCACCCGGGAGGCACCGGATCCTCCGACGGCGTCGGTGCAACGCCGGAACCTCCATCTCCGGCATCTGCCACGTGACCGTCCGGAACGGCCGCCGACGGTGTGGCCGCGTCGCTCGGCTCCCCGGGCCGGGCCGTGGTTGACACCGGCGGCTGGACCGGACCGGGCGTCGGCAACAGCGGAAGGTCGGAGGCCGCCCCGACGCTCTCGCAGGCGACCAGGGCAACACAGCTCAGCACGGCCAGACCGAGGCGGCGGGATCGCCCGAGGCCCCGGGGCCGGGCGGCGCGCGCCGCGCGCGCGGCACCTGAACGTGACCGCTCTCTCACAGCCCGTGACTCGCTCGTTCGATGGTCCCTGTTAGGATCGGCTTACCTTCGAACCCCTCCAGCCGTATCGGGCTAGGAACACAGACGTGCGTACCAGTCCTGACACGCCTCCCACGTCGGGAGTGCACCGGCGGCCCGCGCCTGCTCCAGCGTCGGCGCGTCCCGGTCCTTCTCGGACAGCACCGGTTCGATCCCGTCCGCCCACGGCAGCGCCAGGTCCGGATCGACCGGGCTGATCCCGTGCTCACCGGACGGGTTGTACGACGCCGAGCACAGGTACCCGACGACGGTATCGTCGGTCAGCGCCTGGAACGCGTGCCCGAGCCCCTCGGAGATGTAGACGGCCCGCATCGACTCGCCATCGAGTTCGACGGCTTCGTGCCGCCCGAACGTCGGTGATCCGACCCTGATGTCGACGATGACGTCACGGACAGCGCCGGCCGCGACATACAGGTACTTCGCCTGGCTCGGCGGTACGTCCGCGTAGTGCACGCCGCGAATGACCCCACGGCTCGATACGGACTGATTCGTCTGCACGATCGCCAGGTCGAACCCGAGTGCCTCCCGGAAGGCCGGCCCTTGGAACGGGGCTGTGAACGATCCGCGGGCATCAGGGAAGACCGACGGCTCGAACAGCCATGCGCCGGCGATCGCGAGTTCGGTGGCCTTCACGCGCCGAGCCCGTTCTTCGACGGCTCCCACCATGCTCGGTTGTCGCGGTACCACGCGACGGTCTCTGCCAGGCCGTCCTCGAACGAGTGGCGCGGTTCGTAGCCCAGCTCGTCGCGGATCTTGGACCAGTCCACCGAGTAGCGGCGATCGTGACCCTTCCGGTCCGGTACTCGCTCGATCATGTCGTCGCCGACGCCGACCGCTTCGAGGAGTCGCGCCGTGAGATCGCGATTCGCCAGCTCCGTACCTCCACCGATATTGTAGATCTCCCCCGCCCGGCCCTTCGCCGCTGCCAGGGCGATGCCGTGGCAGTGGTCATCGACGTGCAGCCAGTCCCGCACGTTCAGGCCGTCGCCGTAGAGCGGCACCTTCTTCCCGTCGAGCAGGTTGGTGACGAACAGCGGGATCAGCTTCTCCGGGAACTGGTACGGCCCGTAGTTGTTCGAGCAGCGGGTCACGACGACGTCGAGGCCGTGCGTGCGGTGGTAGCTGCGCGCCAGCAGGTCCGAGCCCGCCTTCGCCGCCGAGTACGGCGAGTTGGGCTCCAGCGGGTGCTCCTCGGGCCAGGACCCGGAGTCGATGGAGCCGTACACCTCGTCGGTGGAGACGTGCACGAACCGGCCCACCCCGCCGTCGAGGGCGGCCTGCAGCAGCATCTGGGTGCCGACGACGTTGGTCGTCACGAAGTCCGCGGCGCCGGTGATCGACCGGTCCACGTGGGTCTCCGCGGCGAAGTGCACCACCAGGTCCGCACCGGCGAGCACCTCGGCGACTCTGCCGGGGTCGCGGATGTCACCCCGCTCGACCCGCAGGCGGTAGGAGCCACGGACCTCGGCGAGATTCTCCTCTCGCCCGGCATAGGTGAACGCATCGAGCACGACGATCTCCGCCCCGGCGAACGCCGGATGCTCATCGCGGACCGCCGCTCGTACGAAGTGCGAGCCGATGAACCCGGCGCCGCCGGTCACGACCAGTCGCATGGCCACCTCGTCAGTTTTGTGGAGGCCCCCGCGAAGGGGGATCGAGAATGCTAGCTTTCCACAGTCGAGCACCCGATCGTGTCTGGGGATACCTACTCGCCAACGTTGTGCCGGGTGGGTTGTAGACATCGAATCACCAACCACGGAGGAACCCGTCGTGACCAAGGGGATCGTCCTCGCCGGCGGCACCGGCAGCCGCCTCTCCCCTGTCACCAGAGCCGTGTCGAAACAGTTGCTGCCGGTCTACGACAAGCCGATGATCTATTACCCACTGACCACACTCATGCTGGCCGGTGTGCACGAGATCCTGCTGATCTCAACTCCCACGGACCTCCCCGGCTTCCAGCGGCTCCTCGGTGACGGCTCCCATCTCGGTCTGGAGATCAGCTACGCCGAGCAGCCGCGCCCCAACGGTCTGGCCGAGGCATTCATCATCGGGGCCGACCACGTCCGCGGCGGCCCGTCGGCCCTGGTGCTCGGCGACAACATCTTCCACGGTCCGTCCTTCGGGTCGACCCTGCGCCGCTCGGTCCGACGGATCTCCTCCGGCGAGACCGGTTGCGTCCTGTTCGGCTACCCGGTCCGGGATCCGGAGCGCTACGGCGTCGGCGAGGCCGACGCCGACGGGCGACTGATCAGCATCGAGGAGAAGCCCGAGAGGCCCCGTTCGGACCGAGCCATCACCGGGCTCTACCTGTACGACGAGCAGGTAGTCGACATCGCCGCGAACATCACGCCCTCGGCGCGTGGGGAGCTAGAGATCACCGACATCAACCGGACCTACCTGGACAAGGGCCGCGCGGCCTTACAGGACCTCGGCCGGGGGTTCGCCTGGCTCGACACCGGTACCCACGAGTCGCTCATCGACGCTGGCCAGTACGTGCGGACACTGGAGAACCGCCAAGGCGTCCGCATCGCGTGCATCGAGGAGGTCGCGCTGCGGATGAGCTTCATCGACGCCGAGCAGTGCCGCAGGCTCGGCGAGGAGCAGTCGGGATCGGGATACGGCGAGTACGTCGTCGAGGTCGCGGCACGTCACTCGGCCGGGGCCGAGGCGTGAGCGGCGGACACGTCGACACCCGCGGCGCCGACGAGGCCCGTCCGACCGACCCACGCGTCGCCGCCCGCGGCAGCCTCTCCCGCGTGCCATGGCACATCCAGGCCTACCTGCGCCAGGTCTGGTGCCGCTTCACGCTCAGCACGGTGGCCGGATCGGTCCTCGTCCCGACTCCCCTGCGCTGGCTCGTCCTACGCGCGTTCGGCGTGCGCACCGAGCGCTGCGGGGTGTCCGCAGGGGTCCGGATCTCGGGGGTCCGGCTGAGCATCGGGAAGTACACCTTCGTCAACACCGAGTGCTTCTTCGACACCTCGGCCGACATCACGGTCGGCGCGGAGTGCGCGATCGGCCTCCGGGTCCAGTTCATCACCTCGAGTCACCGGACCGGTCCCTCGACGCGACGGGCCGGTGCCGTCACGACCGCCCCGATCCGCATCGGGGACGGGGTGTGGATCGGTTCCGGCACGATCATCCTGCCGGGGGTGACCGTGGGGGACGGCGCGGTCGTCGCCGCGGGCGCCGTCGTCAACCGCGACTGCGATCCGGACACGCTCTACGGCGGGGTACCCGCCCGCCCGATCCGTTCACTGGTCTGACACAGCGGGACTCCCACCGTCTGAGGCGGCTCCGGCCGCGGGCCGGCGCGACGACACCGGGCGGGCCGGGCTCCCCACGACGACCGTCCCGGGCGGAACGTCCCTGGTGACAACGCTGTTGGCTCCGACGATCGCGCCGTCGCCGATCCGCACACCGGGCATGACGCAGGCCCCCTGCCCGATCCACACGCCTGCTCCGATCGACACCGGGCGTCCTTCGGTCGAGGCGCGCTGCACCCGGCCGCCCGGTCCCCGGGCGTGAGCATGGTCTGTGATCAGCACTCCGCGTGCGAGGATCGTGTGGTCTCCGATCTCCACGTGCGCCGCCGAGGCGATCGTGCAGAAGCCGGACATCCATACCCCGTCGCCGATCACGATCCGTGACTCGCGAGCGCCACCCGCCGCCGGCACGCAGTTCAGCCAGCAGTTGTCGCCGATGATCGTCGCACTCCCCACCGAGATACCCGAAGCGCCCCAGAGACGCAGGGGCGGGGTGATCCGACTTCCACTCCCGAAACTCCGGAATCCGCGCCTGATTCCAAGCGTGAGAATCAGCCCGGCGACATTCCTGCCCTTGTTCAACCACCATTCGGGCGCGGGAATCCCTCGACGCGTCATGACACCTCTCCGAGATATCTGTTCCGGACGCCCGCGAACGGGTAGGCCCCGATACCGATCGTCCGTTTGGCGATGATGGTGAGGCAGAACTGCTGCAGGGCGACCCCGGCCGCGGACGCTGCGGCGACCCCCAGGATGCCCCACCGCGCAGCGGCGACGATCTCCGCGGCGATCGTCATGGCGGAGAAGGTGACCATGATCGACGTGGCCGTACGGGCACGCCCGCACAGGATGAGGAGCTGGAACCCCTGCCCGAAGAAGACGTTGGCGGTCGCCCCGAGCGCCAACACCGTGAGAACGGTCGAGCCGGCGGCGAAATCGGGACCGAAGAGGGTGGACAGGACCCAGCCACCGAGCAGCACGACGCCGAGCAGACCGACGAGGCCCACCCCGCCGGAGATCGTGACCATGCGGCTCAACAGCCGCTGGAGAGCGACCCTCTCCCCCCGCGCCCACATCGAGGCGATCAACGGAGACAGCAGTCCGACCAGGATCGTCGCCGGGATCGCCAGCATCGACGCAGCCCGTGATGCGGCCGCGTACAGCGCGACGTCGACATCCGACGCGAAGTAGCCGACGACCAGGACGTCACCCAGGGCGATGGTGAAGGCACACAGCTCGGCGGCGAGGAACGGGGAACCCTGCCTGAGGGTCCCCCGTGCGGTCGGCTCCGCCACGACACCGGCAGGCGTCGTGCAACGGAGGACGCGCCGGAGCGCCGTCGCAGCCACGACCGCCGACACCGCAGAGGCCACGAGAGCGACCATAAGCACCACATCGAGACCGGACTCGTCGCCGACCAGGACGACGGCGGCGACGAGTGCGACGAACGCCAGCGTCCGCCCGGCGTTGCCGAACGCGGCCGCCATTCCCTGCCGGTGCAGACCGCGGAAGCACTCGGAGCAGACGAACCGGACCGCTTCGAGACTGATCGTCGCGGACAGAACCCAGATCGTCTCGCCGTCCAGCCGCCCGGAGAGCAGGAGCGAGCCGGCCAGTGGGATGACGGCCAGGCCGAGCAGCGGGAGCCCCACCAGCGCGATCCGACCGCTGAGAACCGCGAGGTGACGGGCGACGGCGCCTTCGGTCCCGGGTCCCGAGGCAGCGGCCTGTGCGACCGAGCGGACCGCCAGCCCGTGCAGGCCGAAGCGCAGCACGACGGCGAACAGGTAGGTGAGCGTCGTCGCGATCGAGTAGACACCGAAGTCGGCGGTACCGAGGTGTCGGGCGACGATGACCTGGGCGACGAGCCCCCCACCGATCGTCACCGCCTGGGCCCCGAGCCCCGCAGCGGCGGCGAACGACACCGCCCGGCGGCCGGTGCCGTCGGACGCGGGTCGGTTCGTCCCCCCGGCGCCGAGCATCGGACCGGTCACACCACGTCGTCGGGAACTGCGCCGGCGTCACCGACCGGTACCGTCGCGACCACCAGGTACTGCGCCGCCATGAACGAACGCACGGGCGTCTTGGCCAGGGTGCGCCGCAGCAGCAGTCGCGGCCCGCGCGCCCAGTAGCTCGGGACGATCCGCTCGACACGCAGGCCGGCGCTCTGAGCAAGCTCCTCGGCATCCTTCTTGGTGAACCACCGGAGGTGCGTGCGGTCGAAGATCCCCGCGTCGTCGCGCGGGAACCGGTGCCCGAACAGGAGCCGGCGGAACTGCGGCCAGTAGAGGATGTTCGGCACGCTGATCACCACGGTGGCGCCGGGAGCGAGCAGCCCGACCGTGCTCCGCAGAACGGTCCACGGGTCGACGAGGTGTTCCAGCACGTCAGCTGCGATCAGACAGTCGAAGTCACGCGCAGTGGGCGGCGGGTCGGCGACGAACTCCTCAGCGGAGGCGTTGACGACATGGTCGATCCGGCCGACCGCGTCCGCCGCGTAGGTCTCGTCCATCTCGACGCCCACGACGGAGACGGACTGGCGGAGTTTGAGCGCCTCTCCGAGGCGCCCCGACGAACAGCCGAGTTCGAGAACGTGCGAGGCCGTTGGCGGGACAAGCTGCTGCACGTCCGGTCGCGCGCCCTCGTATCCGTTGAGGCGCCTGTCGCGAAGACTCACGTCATGTCCCATCGATTCCTCGGGGTGCCCACTAGGTTCATTTCCGGTCGTACTACTCACGCCGCACCTCGCCGGTCACCTCAGAGAATGCGGATCCCGATTTCGGTCTACCGATCCGCTTGCGTAGCGGATCCAGCGGAAGCTCGATCAGGCGCCACAGGACCACACCCGAGAGCGTACCCGCCGGAATCGCGACGAGTGCGACCGCGTACGTCGACAAGCCCGTCATCCACTCCCGGATCACGAAGATTACCGGAGCATGCAGTAGGTAGATGCTGTAGCTCGCGAGTCCCACGACCTGAACGGCTCGGTAGCCGGAGACCGCACGCAACAGACCGACGAATCGCCCGTCCACCGCCAACAATCCGAATAGTATGACTAGACAGGTGGCCACAGCCTGCATGGGGTATCTGATGGTGTCGCGGAACCAATCGAACCGGACCACCAGAGTGAGAAGATATACGACTGCGGCGATCGGCAGCGCAGCCGCTCCGGAGACGAATCGTCGCAGACCGTCCGCTCTCCGACCCCCGTCAGACCAGTACCCATACGCGAGGGCGGCCAGCACTCCGATTGCGATGCCGTCGAGTCGGGTGTCGGTACCGTAGTAGATGCGGTCGGCCTCCGCACCCTGGAAATGTAGGACGAACTTCCATCCCAGCGATAGCAGCACCGCACCCGCGGTTGTGGTCCACATCATGGCACTCCGCCATCGGAACGCCACCATCGAGCACCAGAGCAGCGCGAAGACGATGTAGAACTGCTCCTCGATGGCGAGGCTCCACACGACATTAGAACCCGGAAGGAACTCCCCCGCGCCGTTGACCCGCTGCCAGTTGTAGAAGAAGAACGTCTGACCCAACAGAACCCGGAGATCGAGTGGAACGAACATCGCATAGATCAGCGAGGGGATCAGAACCACCACGACGAACGGCGGGGCGATCTTGAACAAACGTCGCTGATAGAAAGACCCGATCCGGAATCCACCCGTTCGCTCGAGCTCCCGGATCTGCAGATTCGTGATGATGAACCCGGAGATCGCAAAGAAGATCGTGACACCGCTGCCCCCTGGAACGATGTGCCCGAATCCGCTGTGAGCCACGACGACCAGCATGACCGCGACTGCGCGGAGTGCATCGATGTGAACATACCGACCCTCGACCACCGCTGGCCCGAGCCGACTGGAGCGTCTCGCCATCATGAATCCGCCATCGCCTACCGCGCAGGCTCGAGTTCGGCCGCTGTCTCAAGCACCCGGTTTCCGCCAGCCTCGATATTGCGCCCTCGCGGATACCAGGCACCCCATCGACCGACGTTCGGGAACGACTCGGTCGTGAAGTAGTTCGACTGGACCGCGAACCCGTCGGCGGGTTCAGCCGCGTCGACGGACAGCGTGTAGCTACCACCGCCCACCAAGTTGTCGGATACGACGATGTTCTTGGGCCGCCCGCTCTTGACCATGATGTTCACGGCGGCGGTCTCATCACCGTCGAGCAGGATGGTATTATTCACGATCCGGACGTTCTGGACGTCGTGATCACGCGTCTGAATTCCGTCCGCGTGCCATTCGGTGCCCGCCCGGGTCCTGATGTTGTGAATCCAACTGTCCTCGACGGTGAGGTCCGACTGCACCTCGACGCCGTTCCCCACATCGTGGATGTTGCACGACTTCACCGTGACACCGCCAGCGCCGGAAATCGCCCGAGCAGTGCCGTTCCTGCCGTCGATCTCGCAGTCCTCGAACGTGGTTCCCCGAACTCGCGGATCGACCGCCACCATTGCGTACTCGGCGTCGATCTCGCCCGAATAGACGAAACGCACATTGCGGAATGTCACGTCGTTCGCCGCGACGAGCACCTGTGGCGCGACGATCTCGACGTTCTCGATGACCGTACCGTCGGTGCGGACGACGAGTGGGCCGTCGTAGGGAGCGAGCGGTCCATCCGGGCCGGTGTCGGCGGCGGACGGGAACGAGTCGCGGCTACGGTGGGCCTCCGACCGGGAACCTCCCGGAATCGGGCTCGGAGACGTGTCGATCCGATCGGCGCCGTGGGCCGTGTCGGGTAGGCCCGGGGTGCATCCGGCCAGTGCGACACCGACAGCCACGACCAACACCACAGTCAGCCATCGCGCGGCCGACGCCGGACCCCGGCGGGTCATACGAGACTCACGTACCCGGGCCGGCCGGCGATGCGCTCGTCCCGCAACCCGATGACGTCGATGATCCGTGTGTCGGGGCCTGCCTTCTGCAGCGCGTTCACCACCGACTCCTCACCAGTACCGAGCAGGATTACCCGGCGGTCGGCGACGATCTCGTCGGCGGACTCGGCGAGGAGCTTGCCGATGTGCGGGACTCGAGCCTCGACGAACTCCCGGTTGGTGCCGAGCAGCTGGGACAGGACCACGTCCCGGTCGTAGATCGACAGGTCGTAACCCTTGCCGATCAACCGCTCGGCAAGCTCCACCAGGGGGCTCTCGCGCAGGTCGTCGGTACCGGACTTGAACGCCAGCCCGAGCAGACCGACCTGGCGGACACCGATGCGCAGCACCTCGTCCACCGCACGCTTGAGGTGATGCTCGTTGGAGGGCAGGACGCTGCTCAATAGCGGCACGGTCACGTCGGCGCGCTGCGCGGCGTAGACGATCCCGCGCAGGTCCTTCGGCAGGCATGACCCGCCGAACGCGAAACCGGGCCGGAGGTAGGCACGGGAGATGTTCAGCCGGGTGTCAGAGAGGAACACCTCGGTGACCGCGTCGGTGTCGACATCGAGGGCCCGGCACACCGCGCCGATCTCGTTGGCGAAACCGACCTTCAACGCGTGGAACGAGTTGTCGACGTACTTGGTCATCTCCGCGGTCGGGATGGACACCCGGAACACCTCGGCGGGCAGGCCCTCGTACAGCTCGAGCAGCGGTTCGCCGGAGGCCGGGTCGTACTCACCGATCACTGTCTTGGGCGGGTTCTCGAAGTCCTGGATGCTCGACCCCTCACGGAGGAACTCCGGGTTCACTGCCACCCCGAAATCGACGCCCGCAGACTTTCCGGAGGTCTTCTCCAGGATAGGGATCAGCAACCCGGCACAGGTGCCGGGCAGCATCGTGCTGCGGAAGACGACCGTCACCCGCTCGTCCTTGTCCCGGATCAGCTCACCGAGCTGCTCGGAGACCCGCTCCAGTGCGACCGTCGACAAGCTGCCGTTCGCCGCTGAGGGCGTTCCGACGCAGACGATGAAGACCGTCGCCTGCTCGACCGCGTCGGCCAGGGAGGTCGTCGCCCGGAGCCTGCCCGACCCGACGACGTCGGCGACGAGCTCACCGATCCCCTCCTCGACGATCGTCGCCCGTCCACCGTTGATCATCTCGACCTTCGCGGTCTGGGTGTCGACACCGGTCACCCGATGTCCCCGCTTCGCGAAGCAGGCGGCGGAGACACATCCGACGTAGCCCAGTCCGAGTACGGCAATATCCATGTGGGGAGCCCTTCTTCATCGCGGTTCGGACAGCGGACGGGGTACGGGCTGGACGACGGCGTCGACCAGCGGGCGGAGCCGCTTCGTCCAGTCGAGCTCCGCGAGGGTCTCCGACCGTTCGGCCTCGGACGCCGCCCCGGCGTCGATCGCCCGGTGTAACGCGGAGACCCATTCGGCCGGACCGCCACACGGCTGTACGCGCTCACCCAGGTCCTCGATCGACTGCAGGTCGGTCGTTACAACGGGCAGCCCCGCGGCCAGATACTCGAAGACCTTCAGCGGGGACGACGCGGTGGTCTGACGGTTCACGACGTGCGGCACGACGCCGACGGCCGCGTTGAACGTCACCGCGGCCAGGGTCGCCTGGTCGAGGTCGCCCAGCACCCGCACCCGGGGCAGGGCGGCGAGCTTCGTGCGCAACGCGGGGCTCTCGACCGGTCCGGCGATCAGGACGGCGTCGAGCGCGGGGTGGCCGACCACCCGCGCGAGCAGTTCGGTGTCCAGCCGCGGGCCGATGCTGCCCGAGTAGAGGGCGTAGACCCCCGGATGGGGGCCGAGCCGGGTCGGCCATCCGAGCCGCTTCCGCCACACGTGCCCGGCGACGCCGTTCGGCAGCACCGTCACCGGGCCGTCGGGCCGGAGCCTGTGCCCCAGCGTCTCACTGACCGCGACGATCTCGGCCGTGCCGGCACCGACCTCGCCCTGTGCGGCGTCGAGCACCGGCCACCAGCGCCGGAAGAAGGTGTGACCGGCCCAGTCGTCGCGCGCGTAGTAGAAGCAGCGAATGCCGAGCATCGGTGCCGCCCACGCGGCGACGAATGGGTTGGCGGTGACCAGCACGTCCTGCGGAGTGCACCGTCGACGGAGCAGGCGCCCGTACCGCTGGTACTGGTCCCGCACCGAGGCCAGGTCGGTCGGATCGGTCCGCCGGAGCCGCAACGGCCGGACGTGGGTGAGCGGGCTCCCACCGATGACGACGCGGCGCTCGGTTCGCGACCAGCGTCCGCGGGCGACGTCGGCGATGCGCGAGCGCCACGGGTCGGCCACGGTCACCGACTCCGTCCGGCCGTCGGCGATGACCTGGAGCAGCAGCTGGTCGGGAGGCCGGCAGAACTCCCGGCGACGGACGTCGTCGAGGGTCTCGAAGGCGAAGGTGAGCAGGACCCGGGTGCGGTCCCGCGTCACTCCGTCGACCACGGCCCGGTCCGGTGGGTGGGGCCACCACCGGTAATCGCGCGGTAGAAGCCGAGCAACTCCTTCTCGGACCGTTCCCAGGACAGCCGGTCCTCCACGCGGCGCCGCCCGGCATCGCCCATCCGTCTGCGTCGCTCGGGGTCGGCCAGCAGATCGCGGATCAGGCCCGCGAACTCCCGCTCGTCGTTGGGCTCCGCGTAGTCGGCCGCGTCGCCCGCTGACACCCGCGCCTCCTTGAGATCGAACGATACGATCGGCCGGCTCATGGCCATGTACTCGACGATCTTGTTCATCGTCGAGACGTCGTTCAGTGGGTTGAGCGGGTCGGGCGCCAGACACACGTCGGCGGTGGACAGGCAGGTGCGCAGGAACTCATCGCTGACCCGGCCGGGGAACTCGACCATGCCGGCCAGCCCCAGCTGGTCCCGCAGCCGCACCATGTCGTCGAGGGCGTCACCAGCGCCCATCATGATCACGTGCACGTCGGTGCAGCCGAGGTCGTCGCGCAGGTGCCCGATCGCACGCAGGGCGTAGTCCACGCCATCCTGAGGTCCCATGACCCCGAGGTAGGTGAGCAGGTGGCGGCGCCCACGACGCAGCCCGGGGTCGGGCTCGACGGGCACGAAGCGGGACAGGTCGGGTGCGCTGCGCACGACCCGCACCCGCTCCGGACGCTTGTGACCCCGGTCGATCGCCACCTCCCGATAGCTCTCGTTGGTGGAGATGACGCCGTCGGCGACGGCGAAGGTCGCCCGTTCCAGCAGCACCGCGGCCCGGTAGAACAGTCCGGATCGGGAGCCGAACCGGGACTCGAACAGCTCCGGAACCAAGTCGTGATGGTCGAACACCAGCTTCGCCCGGGACAAGAGCTTGAACGGCAGGCCCACGAGCAGCAGCAGGTCGGGCGGGTTGCAGGCGTGCACGACGTCGACGTGCCCGACCTTCCGGGCCAGGCGAGCGCTGTGCCACAACGCCGCCCCGTACTCGCGCAGGTAGCCGGTCGGTCCGCCGGTCGCGGCGCGCAACGGGTACCGCAGGATCCGGACACCGTCGATCGTCACCTCCGGCTCGGTGTCCCGGCGGGCGCCCATCGGGCAGATGACCGTCACCCGGTAGCCGCTGCGGACCAGCGTGCTGGACTGCTGCCAGACCCGGCGGTCGAACGGAACGGAGAGGTTCTCGACGATCACCAGCACGTGCGGCGCTCTGGCGCCGCCACTCGTGCCGTGCGCGCGCACCGCCTCGTGGTAGGCCGCCCGGTCCATTGCGTGCTCGACCGACCGGTGCAGGTCCGCCTTGCTGTCGGTGGTCTCCGCGTGGCCGGCTCGGTGCCGGATTCCCGCCCGTGCGGTCCGGACCAGCGTGCGGATTCGGCCGGTGTCGCGGGCCGCCCGTAGGACGATGGCCCCACCGGGTCGCGCATGCCCCCTCGTGGGTAGCGGAGTGAGCGCGCGGTCCAGCGCCAGCCAGGCCCCGGTCACCGCTCCGGTGCCGATGGCGCGCGCCACGGACGGTCCGATCGCGGCCGCCCGCCGCAGCATCAGCGACACCGGGAGCTCTACGCCGAGGGCTCGGGCCCGCTCACGCACCGCGGCCCCGTCGTCGACCCGGAGCGCAGCCTGCTGCACGTCGAGCAACCACCGGAGCCGGTCGCCACCGGACTTCCAGGCGTGCACCGCGGTATGCACCACGGTGTCGACCTCGTCCAGCGTTCTGACCTGTGCGCCCCCGATGCGCACGGTCCGCGCGTTCCCGAACAGTTCCCCGGTGTCCAGCGCCAGCTCCGAACGCACCTGCGGGTCGTTGATCACGTGCCAGTGCAGGTCGACCACGACGCCGCCCGGTCCGATCAGGGACAGCTCACCGCGCTGCTGGCGGCGGATCATCGGCCAGTTGCCGTCCACCAACGTCGATCCCGCCGCGACCAGCACATCCACGGCACGCTCGAAGTCCGCGGGGCGGACCAGGACGTCGAGGTCGGCGTACTCGCGCACCCCCGGCCGCCGGTAGACGATCTCGGACAGCACCGGGCCCTTGAGCACCAGCCAATCCACACCTGCCTCGTCCAGTTTCCGGCCGAGCAGGTGCAGCGAGTGCTGCTGCTGCAGGGCCCGGGCGGTGTGTTCGCGGCGCACCCGGGCACCGGCCTCGCCGCCGGCGACGACGTCGCAGATCACGCCGAGCACCCCGTGCCGACGGGCGGCGTCGAGCAGGGCAGGCACATCGTCGGTGCGGCTCGATCCTCCGGTCGCGAAGGCCCGCACAGCCGCCTCGACCTCGGCGTCGGCCCGGCTCCCCGATGATCCGGGGACGGCGGGTCCGGCGGGGAGGCTCGCCGCGGAATCGGGCCGGTACCGGCGCAGCACGCCGTCCACGTCCGCACCGCGCGCGAGGGTCCACGCGCCCGCCCTGGCGTCGGCCCGGCCACGGCACACCCGCAGCAGGTCACCGGCGAGCAGGCCCGCCCGTACCGACGCGGCAGGCCAGCGGCCCTCGCGGTTGCGCACGTGCCGTACCCGGTTGGTCCGCATGAGGCCACGGATCCACGGCGAGACAGAGGCGTCGACGAGCCGGATCGCCACCGCGTCCGGCAGGTACCGGACCGCGTAGCCACGGTCGCCCGCCCGCAGGCAGAAGTCGACCTCCTCCTCATAGAGGAAGTACGACTCGTCCCACTCGCCGACCGCGCTCAGACAGTCCCAGGAGACCGCGAGGAACCCCCCGGTCGCCCAGCCGACATCGGCCACCGACTCGTAGACGGAGCGGTCCCGGATCACCTCGGTCGGCAGCCCGAGACGGTGGGCCAGCGGTCCGCCGCACACGGCCTCCGACCAGGTGGCCGCGACGCCCGGCCGGTGCCGCAGCGACAGCTGCAGCTCCCCGTCCGCGGTGAGCAGCCTGGGCGCCACGATCCCGACGCGCGGGTCCCGGTACAGCTCTCCGACGAGACGCTCAGCGGTGCCGGGTCCGAACCGCACGTCCGGGTTGACGATGACCACCGAGGCCGGCGGGACGTCACGCTCGGCAAGCGCCCTGACCGCGTGGTTGATTCCGGCGGCGAACCCCCGGTTCCCGTCCATGACGTGGGTCCGGATGCCGCGCGGATCGAGGCGCAGGCGCTCGACGGTCCCGTCGGACGAGCCGCTGTCGACAGCGTGGATCTCGACCGTCCGGTCACCGATGGTGGCCGGGACGGAATCCAGCAGGCCGTCCACGACGCCGCCGGAGTTGTGCATGACACAGACGACTGCGACCTGTCCGCCCCTCGACATCCGGTCGGAGCCGGCGGCCGTGAGGTGACGTGGGCGTTTCTCGCGGGTCCTCACACGTGCTCCTCGGTTCTGTGTGCTGCGCGGTCGCTCGACCACGACGCGCCGCCGCGTGCCTGCCAGTACCTCGCCAGGATCCGCTCGGCAGTCACCGCGGCCAGGAACGCCGCACCGTCGAGCGGGCGGATGCGGCAGGTGCGGACACCGCGCACCAGGTCGGCCGCGGAGAGAGGTGGAACGGGGGCGGTCGGTCCACTACCAGTCCTGGGGCCGAGCTGCCGGTTCCCGAACCGTGCGCGTGCCCGGCGGCGCACCAGGGAGGCGAAGGTGGGTGCCGGACGGGTCGTCGACACGGCCTCGGGCACCGTCCGCCGTTCGTACGGTGCGAAACTGCGGTGCACGTACTCGTCGTCGGCGACGACGTCGGGGAGCGGGAACACGCGCAGGCACGCCTGCTCGCCGAGGAGGTACGCGCCGACCCCGGACAACACCCGGCGGTCGGCCATCAGCGCGTCGTGGGCACGGTGGGCGCGGGTCGCCAGGGGGCCGCAGGCGCTGTAGTCCCACTCGATCCGAGGCGCGACGGCGAGGACACCGTCTCCGACGTCCAACCGGGCCGCCATGGACCGCACCGAGTGGGTGGACAGCCGCACGTCGGCGTCGAGCACGAGCCGGGGGAAGGTGCGGCACAGGTCGTAGCCGAGACCGATCGCGTGCACCTTGCCCGCGACGTACGTCTCCACGACCCGGACCTGCGGGAACGAGCGGGCGATCGCGGCGGTGCGGTCCGTGCAGGCGTTCGGCACGACCACGACGTCGATCTCGTCAGGCGCGGCGTCGGCCAGCAGGGACTCCAGCGTGTGCCGCAGGCCGAACTCCTCGTCGTGTGCCGGGACGATGACGCTCACCAGCGGTGCGGTGCTCATCGGGCAGCCACACCCGTCTCGGTCTTCTCGGGCGTGGCCACGCCGGTGGCGGCCACCACGAGGATCGCGGAGGCCAGACCGACGTAGACGAACAGCAGGAAGGCCACCTGCTGGAACGCGAGCAGGTCGAAGGTGAACCCGCAGACAGTCGTCCCGGCGATCGCGGCGAAGACCGCCTGGGCGGCGTCGCGCGTCGCGCGGTCCGTGGCCCGGCGCCGGGCGAGATGGGCGACGACGAGGCCCACGGTCGGGACCGATGCGAACGCCACCACCCCGACCACGCCACCCTCGACATAACTGCCCAGGAACTGGTTGTCCAGAATGAAGTAGACGTCGGGCTGAAAGGTCCCGGGTCCGATGCCGAACAGTTCGCGCCCCTCCATCATGGCGTCGACGCGCGGGTAATCCTGCTGCCGTGCGAGGACGCTGTTGTCGGTCGAGGCGTTGGTGAACAGGCCGAAGAGTGTGCCCAGGATCCCGGGCTGCACGAAGCGGTAGACGATGAGTCCCCCGAGAGCACAGGCGAGGGCAGTGAGCCGCTGTCGCCAGCTCCACACCATCGCGTAGCAGCCGAGCGCGACCAGAAGCCCCAGGATCCCGGACCGGGAGATGCCGAACGGCACCGCGATCAGCAACAGGGCCACCGCCACCCCGGCCGCCTGGCGACGGGCTGTGGTCGCGCTGTAGGTCGTCAGCCACAACGCCACGGGCACGGCGGCCCCCATGATCACGCTGAACTCGATGGGATGGGCGGCACTCCCGATGACCCGGGTGAGGTCGTTCCGCAGCTCGGTGGACACGGTGGTGCTCAGGGCCAGCCCCGGAAGGCGCAGTATCGCCGCGAGATCGAGCGTCGTCCGAGACTGGATGATGCCGACCAGCGCGGAGAACGCGGCACCGAACGTGACGGCCCGCATCACGGTGTGCAGGTCCCGTCGCGTCGAGACGAACAGGGCCACGGCGAGCCCGACTCCCAGCATCGCGAGGGTGCCGATCAGGAAGCGGGTGCCGCCGTCCGCCTCGGCCGAACTCATCAGGCGGCGCTCCCCCGCCCCGTGGAGCGCGAGCATCGTCAGTGTGTAGACGATGAGAACTGCCGGAACCACACGGGAGCCGGGCACCCGAGTGCCCCACATCGACCGAGCGGCGTTCTGCTGGACGAAGACCACGAGCACCAGGATGAGTGCGAGGAGACCCAGCACCCGGCTGGCGCTGCCGAGTGATCGGAGCGGCCCGCCGAGGACCAGGTTTGCGGGCAAGACCAGCGAAGCGATGACCATGAAGGCGCAGAAGGTCGCGGCCGGCCGGCGGGGGGCGTCGCCGGTAGTGGAAGGTGCCACCGTCTCGAACTCCGAGGTCACCGGTCCGCGTTCACAGATCGCGCGGGCCCCGGCAGCCGCTCCGTCCTGGCGTCCAGACCGGGCGTGGGCCGGGCGCCGGGAGTCCGACTGGTCGGCTGCGGCCGAGAGACGGGCTGCGGGGTGGGCTGGGGCCTGCTCACCGGCTGTGGCTGGACCGGCTGCGGTTCGCGAGCACCGTCGACCCCCTGGGCCCCGTCCTGCGCACCGTCACCGTCGTCCGCACCGGCCCCCTGCCGCGCGCGCTCACGACGGGTCAGCGGCCCGTCCAGCGCGACCGCCAAGAGCACAGCGAGGGCGATCCCGGCCACCAGGATGGCGCCGACCACGCGGTTACGGTCCGGCGTCGCGGACGTGACGATCGGGTCCGGCGCGAACCGGGGTGCCCGGTACGCGGTGGACTGCGGGATGCCGGCCTGGGCCTGCAGGTTTGCGAGGGCACCGTCGGACCCGTCGATGACCCGGCCGAGCAACGTCGCGACGGCGGTCTCGTCGGTACCCGACGCCGCGATCGTCACCACCGGCAGCTGCGGATCGGCCGAGGCCTGGTAAGACGCCTCCGGGCTCACACCGAGCTGGGCTTGCCGCTCGGCGCTGTTCAGGCTGGTCACCAGGAGGTTCGAGATGAGTCGCGCGCCGCCCGCACTGACCAGGGCACTGCGCTGCGCCTGGTCGACCTGTGAGACCTGGCCGCCCTCACCGAGATTCGGTAGGTCGGTGACCGAGTTGGGCACGACCACGACATAGTTCTCGGCGGAGTACACAGTGTCGGCCGTGAAGAAGGCCGCCACGGCTGCCAGGGTCGTCACGACGAGGACGGTTGCGGCGATCTTCCATCGCCGCAACGTGACCTTGAGTGCGCTTACGAGATCCATCTCTTGCCTCATCCCCCGATGACTGGCGACTTCGTCATCCGTTCGAGCAGGTCGACGACAGTGTCCAATTACTCTAGCGACTCTGCGGCGTTCGAACGAACGGGCTGCATCTAGTGATGGCAGCGAGCCCCGCATTCTCAGTCTGACATGGCAACAGCGTGTCGCCAGACCGGGAGTCGATCCGGCGACACGCTGTCGACAAGTTCCGGACTCAGGAGAAGAGTCCCACGGTGGACGGCGTACCGGCCGGGTACTGACCGTCCAGGAGGCCGGCCTGCTTTCCGCCCAGGGTCAGCTCGATCACGGAACCCATCTCGACGACCTCGGGAGCCTCGTACGTCTTCTTCATCTCTAGTGCCTTTCGAGGTGGACGCCGGGGACCTCCCGGCGATCCATACGTCGCACCATCGAGGGCCGGTGTTAGCGGCTCGGTGTCAGCTCATCGAATGTGATGACCGATAGTCGGTGGACCGCCACGTCACCGGCCGTACGATCTGCCGCTGTGCGCAGGCTCTCTCAGCTCCGACGGTCCGTCCGACCGGTCGCCGCGGCGGCCAGGCGGGTGGTCGCTGTAGACCCGGGAGGGACGGCTGTGGCGGCCTCCCTTCAGGTGGTCGGCGCCGTGGCCGCGCTAGCGGTGGTCGGGGCCGCGCAACTCGCGCTGGAGGCGATCGTCGCCCCCGAACGCAACGCCACCGACCTGACCGTCGGGCTGCTCGCCCTCGCCGCGGCGACTGCGGTCTCGGGATCGATGACGATCCTGCAGTCCCAACAGCAGCGGCTGCTCGGCGAGCGCCTGTCCCAGGCGACCTGGACCGACATACTCGCGGTGACCACCCGGGTCCGGATGATCAACTACGAGTCGGTGGGATTCTCCACGCAGCTCGAGCGGGTCGAGCAGAACGCTGTGAGCCGTCCGTTCATGGTGGCGACCGCGCTGCTCGGTATGTCCGGCAATCTGCTCGGCGTCGTGACGATGGCGATCGCGATCCTCGCGATCGCCCCGATCCTGCTCCCCGTGCTGCTGGTCGCCGGGTTCCCGGCGGTCCTGCTGTCCCGACTAGCCAGCAGGGCCGAGTTCACGTTCGCGTCCCGGGCGATCGGCGACTTCCGGCGCCGCGCGTACCTGCGGCGACTGCTGAGCCAACGACCGTTCGCCGCAGAGGCACGGTCGTTCACCACCACGCTCCCACTGAGTCGCGAGCACGACGCCGCCAACGACCGGTATTTAGGCCTGCTGCGGAGGCAGGTGCGGAAGCGGCAGGCTTACGCCGTGCTCACAACGCTCGCCGTCGGGATCACCCTGGCCGGGGCGTTCCTGATCATCGTCCTCCTGCTCAACACCGGACAGATCTCGTTGGCCGAGGCGGGGGCGGCCGCCATCGCCGTACGGCTGCTCAGCGCGCAACTGAGCGGGTTCTTCGCCAGCCTCGGGAACCTCCAGGAGTCGGCACCGTTCCTGCAGGACCTCGAACGCTTCCGTGCCCTGGCCCCGCCGGAGGTCGAGGAGGCCCCGCCCGCGCGACCGCTGCGCTCGGAGTTCGTCGTCGACCAGGTGACCTTCCGCTATCCCGAGCAGTCGACGCCCGCGCTGCACGGAGTCACCCTGGCGATCCGTCGCGGCGAGATCGTCGCGCTGGTCGGCGAGAACGGTTCGGGAAAGACGACCCTGGCAAAGATCATCGCAGGGCTGTACGAGCCCGACGAGGGCCGCACCACCTGGGACGGGGAGGTCATCGACGGAGAGGCAATCCGGGCGTCGGTCAGCGTGACGTTGCAGGACTTCGTGCGCTACCAGATGACGGTCCGGGACAACATCACCATCAGTGATCCCGATCGCGACCGTTCGGACGTCTCGACGGTGCTGGCCGACTCCGGGGCCGACGAGGTCGTCGTCGGTCTCGACGACGGCGCCGACACCATGCTGGGCCGCGAGCTGGACGAAGGGGTCGATCTCAGCGGCGGGCAGTGGCAGCGGGTGGCCATCGCCCGCTGTCTGTTCCGGGACCGGGACCTGGTCGTGCTCGACGAACCCACTGCCGCTCTTGACCCGAGAGCCGAGAGCGAGCTCTTCGCCGACGTGCGCCAGATGCTCGACGGCAAGGCCGCGCTGCTCATCTCACACAGGCTGTCCAGCGTACGCTTGGCCGACCGGATCTATGTGCTGGCCAGGGGCGAGGTGATCGACTCCGGGACCCACGACGAACTCGTGCGCCGGGCCGGGCTCTACGCGGAACTCTACGGAATGCAGGCCGAGACCTACCTGCGCGACCTCAGCTGAGCTGTCCGAGGAGCTGCCGCGAGGTGGACTCTCCGTCGAACGGCGGGCCCCAGGGGACGACGGCCTCGTAGACGGGCACCCGTTCTGCCAGGTCCGCTGCGTGCTGGAACTGGTCGCGCAGGATCGTGGGATCGGTCCATCCGACGATCCGGGGGAACTGCAGCAGCCTGCGCATCGCCGCCGCGGGGCCGAGTCGGGTCACCTTCACCTTCTCGGCGTCCGGGGTCGGGCGTGGCACGACGCAGGCGCGCAGCGGGAGTGTCGACGCCGCGGTCAGCGTGGCGCGCAGAGCGAGCCTGCCGTCGGCGGTCTCGGCCGTGGTCGCCCCGTCGACCGTCGCCGCGATAGAGCGTGCCTTGTCCCGCAGCCGCCCCTCCACGCCGCCCGCGTGCACCAGGACCCGACTGCCGGCCGGACCGAGGGTGGTGCGCAGCACGTCGTCGGAGACGAAAGCGTGGCCCGCGCCGCACAGCATCGCCGCGAGCGTCGACTTCCCCATCCCTGAGGAGCCCACGAAGGCGACCGCCTCACCGCCGACCTCGACACAACTGGCGTGCAGGACGAGTGCCCCGTTGAGGGTCAGATGCATGGCGATCAACGCCCCGCTACCGAGGACCGCGAGCAGCCCGGGGTCGGCACCGGGGTCAGGGCGTACTGTGATCTCCCGCAATAGCGGATCGCCGACGAACTCGCACAGGCCCGGATACCGCAGGGCTATCCGAGCGTCGTCACGGGAGACGGCGAAGCGGAGCGCGCCGTTGTCGTCGCGCAGCTCGGCCATGACGGCATCCTGCGGCGCCGTGTCGGGCACCGGGGCGGCCGGAACGATGGTCAACCGGATGTCGGCGCGGCCGGCGCCCGGCTCGATCCTCTGCAGCGCGAGTTCCAGATCCGACTCGACCACGAGTCCGTGACCCGCGTAGCGATGAGCGGTCCCGGTCATGCGCGCTCACCGTCCAGCTCGAGCATCGGCCCGAAGTCCGGCGCGGTCGGGTCGAGAGTGCGACCGTCGATCTCGATCCAGGCGTGCGCGAGGGTGCCCGCCCCATCCGGGCGGATCCCGATCCTCAGTACCGGATGCTCGGCACGCATCCTGCTGCCGAGCAACATCGCGCGACGCAGGCAGGTGTCGCCGAACGGCCAACCGCCGGTCGCGACCCGGGCTGCGCGGACCACCGCCGTGTAGCGCCGCCGGATCAACGCGGGCTCGTGCCCGGCGGCGCCGTCGAGACGGAGCTCGATGCCCAGGGCCCGGCAGGCGTGCGGCAGCCCGCGCCGGCGCACCAGCCACTCGATCCTCGCGAGCACCTGCAGCTGGACGACCAGCTCCACGGCGCACCGCGCCCACCATCCCAGCCGACGCATCACGCGACCTCCTTCCTCGTACCGGCCAGCCACGCCTGTTGGAGCAGCAACGCCGACTGCGCGTGGAACTCGCGGGCCCGCCAGCGGCGCCTCAGTACGTCAACGTCGACGAGGGCCCGGTCGACTCCCGAGCCGTCCCAGGTCGCCACGAACTCCTGGGTCAGCGGGCCGAAACGGGAGGTGTTGAATACTGCCTTCGACCGGCGCCGAACCACCTCGGCGGGCAGTAGACCTGCCGACAGCAGCTCGACGGCGGAACTGCGGCTCCGGAGCCCGAACGCCCCGCCGAACGCGGCGAAGGCGTCCACGAAAGCCGGCTCGCCGAGTGGCTGCACGAGCAGGCACCCGTGCGCGCGGGCGGTGAGATCCGTCGTCCTGTGGCCGACGGCTGCGGCGCGCCGGGCCATCCACGTCCGGACAGACCGGTCCCACCGTAGGGGCAGACGTCGGACGTCGGCTCTAGTCCGCCGCCGCGACTCGGCCCGCGCGTCCGGGGTCAGCCAGTCCAGGTCCACGGTGCCACGGGGCTCGTGCCAGCCGGACAGCAGCCGCGGCGTGGCCTCGGCGGCCACGTTCGACCAGTCGCGTAGCGCCAGCCCGCGCCCACGACGCCGCACGACGCCCCGGAGCACCGTCATCCGCTGCGGTCCGGTGATCTCATCGCCGAACTCCCCGGTGAGCACGGCCCCGCCGGCGGCCCGCCGGGCCAGCTCGATCGTCGGGCCGAGCGAGGCGGGCCAGACCGGCGCCCCGTGGGCGAGCAGGACGGGGCGCATCAGCGGCCCGATCAGGTCGAACTCGTCGCCGATCACGACCCGCTGCCACTCGACGGGGAGACCCGAGCGAGCGAGGTGGCCGACCACCGCCTCCTGGAACCCACTCTCGTCGGCGTCGTCGTCGCCGTCGTGCCGGAAGGTCATCGCCACCGGCGGCGCCAGCTGCTCCCGACGAGCGATCTCGGCGGCCAGCGCGAGGATGACCGACGAGTCGCGCCCTCCGGAGAACGCGACGACGCACGGTGTGGACTGCAACGCGGCCCGGATGATGTCGCGAAGGACCTCGACCGGGTGAGAGGGCGACGGGTCGGGGTCCGGGATCTCGCCGTAGCCGGGCAGCCACCCGGCCGCGATCTCCATCGCACTCAGCTGGGGTAACCCGGTTGGGATCCCGGACGACACGCTCACGTGGCGAGCAGGCCGACCGAGGCCAGCCGCTCGCCGAACCCCTCGATGTCGCGTCGCGCCGTCGCGCCGTCGACCTCGTACTCGTCGGTCACGGTCGTCACCAGTTCGTCCACCGGCACATCCCGGCCGTCGGACAGCAGTTCGATTAACCGGACCCCGACCCCGGTGACCGTCAGGTACCGCGACGTCTCCAAATCCAGGACGATGGTCTCGTCGCCCACCGTCCGAGTGGACACACCTTCGGTTCGCAGCCTCATCGCTCTCCTCTCCCTACCTACACATCTCGTCTCACCGACCACGGCCGTTTCGCTGCGGACGACTTTCGCCGCGATGATCGTCGCAACTGGCGACGATCATCGCGTTGGGGTGACGCTACGATCCGGACATGAAGCTGCGAAGCCTTGTCGTCGAAGGGCCGAGTTCACTCGGCGGGAGGGCCAGGGCCCGCCGATGGGAGTTGTTCCGCGACGCGCTCGGTGACGTCTCCGATCTCTCTGTCCTCGACCTCGGTGGAACTCCGTCAACCTGGCAGCGCGCTCCAGTCCGGCCGCGGTCGGTGACCGTGCTGAACCTGTTCCCCGGTGAGCTGAATCTTCGCGACGACGAGAGGCCTGACCTGGAGGGGATCGAGGTGGTGCACGGCGATGCGTGCCAGCCGCCTTCGGAGATCGCAAACCGCCGGTTCGACCTGGTCTTCTCCAACTCACTGATCGAACACGTGGGGGGCCCCTACCGACGGCGCCAGCTCGCTGAGGTCATCCGGTCGGCCGCGGACCGGTACTGGGTTCAGACTCCGTACCGGTACTTCCCGGTCGAGCCGCACTGGATCTTTCCAGGATTCCAGTTCCTGCCCCTCGCAGCCCGCGCCCGCCTGTCCCAGACGTGGCCGCTGGTCCACAGTCGGGCGACGAGCCGGGCCGACGGAATCGACGCCTCGCTCGACGTCGAATTGATCTCGCTCACCGAGATGCGACATCTGTTTCCCGGGGGCGCCGTGAAGATCGAGCGCTTCGGCGGGATTCCCAAGAGCCTTATCGCGGTACGCACCTGATCAACCGGTTCGATCAGCTCACAACGCGCCGTTGTCAACCTGATCAGCTGCTGGCGATCATGAGCTGCGGCGATGCGCATTGCGGCCTGGTCGGGGCTGGAGCCGATCTCGCGTAAGACCTTCCAGCTCTTCAACTCCGTACTCACCCGCTCGCCGGGCCCACGACGACGGGTGTGCACGGCGTTGACTGCCTTCTGGTTGACCGACAAGCGCCGGTGACGCCCCCGTGTCAGGGGCGAGGCGATCCGGACCGGCGGGGTTCCCCACGCCCGACGACCTCGTGGCCGCCGTCCACGCCGACGGCGAACCCCACCCGCATACGCTGACGCTGGTCTGCGCGCGGGTGCCACCACGCCTGCTGCGCCGTTCGCGGTTGCCCGCTGGCCGTCGCGCTCGTCGCCGACGACCCCGACGGCACCTGGGAATGCAGCCGCGTCGGCGGCTGCCGCTTCGCCCCCGCTCTGGCGCTGCTCCCCCACGGCCTGACCTACGGCGGCGTCAGCCCGCTCGAGGCGCCGTCGATCGTGCGCGACCTCGGGCGCGGCTCCTGGTGCCCGCGCGGCTGCGGGGGCGGTCCTCGCCGGCCCCGACCGTGCAGGCGGCCCAGCACCACGCGCGGATCACCACCGGCGCGACCGGGCTGGACGACCGGCGCGGCACCGACGTGACCTCCGACGGTGCGCCCGCCGGGAGCACCGGCTGGCGTGCCACGTTCACCAGGCCGGACTGCGTGGTGCAGATGCCGGAGCGGTCCGTGTCGCTGGACCAGCCACCGACCTGCGCCGCGCGGCCGGCCGGGCGGATCCGTGTGTTCGACCTCGCCGACCCCCACCGCTGACCGGCTGTCACGACGCGTAGTCAAGATTGTCGATCTGCCCCCGAGATCGTTAATGAGGGGGTCTTCGATCTCGACAGCCTGATCGAGAAACAGGGCCGAAGGGCCCGGATCGCACAGGGGGATCGACGCGATGACCGCACCGGCGCACCGCACCACCACCCGGCAGGCCCGCACCACGGCCGACCCGGTCGGCGAGGCCACCCGGGCCACCGAGGCCGCGGCCGCCGCCGTCGACGAGGCCACCCGGACCGTCGAGCTCGCCGTCGTCACCGCGGTTCCGGCCGCCGCACCGCGCCGCACCGCCGGCCGCGCCTACACGGTCCTCAACGCCGTCGTCGCCCTGCTGCTGATCCTGCTGCTCGCCCCGGTCATGCTCGCCGTCGCGATCGCCGTGAAGCTCGACGGCGGCCCGGTGTTCTTCCGCCAGTCCCGCGTCGGCAAGGACGGCACCGACTTCGGGATGCTGAAGTTCCGCTCCATGGTCGTCGACGCCGAGGCCCGCCTCGCCGCGCTCGCCGCCCGCAACGAGGGCGCCGGCCCGCTGTTCAAGATGTGCTCCGACCCCCGCGTCACCCGCGTCGGCTGCGTCCTCCGCCGCTACTCCCTCGACGAGCTGCCCCAGCTGTTCAACGTCGTCGCCGGGACCATGCACCTCGTCGGCCCCCGCCCCGCCCTGCGCCGCGAGGTCGACGCCTACTGCCCGCTGGCCGCACGCCGCCTCGCCGTCAAGCCCGGCCTGACCGGCCTGTGGCAGGTGTCCGGCCGCAGCGACCTGAGCTGGGACGAGTCCATCCGCCTCGACGCCGACTACGTGCAGCGCTGGTCCCCGATGCTCGACCTGTCGATCCTCGCCCGCACCGCCGGTGCGGTCACCCGCGGCGGGGGCGCCTACTGACCACCCGACCCCAGGTCCTCCGCGACGGCGGGGGCGGACACCACCCGGTGACCGCCCCCGCCGTCGTCGTTCTCCGGGGCGAGCACGTGCATGGCCGGGCTCCCGGTGGGGTAGCCGCCCCTCGACCGTCCCGACCGACCCAGGAGACCACCATGGCTCTGAACGACGACGACATCACCACCTCGAGCGGCTCCGGCCCCGAGGGCCCCGCGGACTCCGGCGCCGGCCAGGGCACCCCCGGCCAGCACGACGGCGGCGCGGACTCCGGCGCCGAGGGCCCGGCCGACTCCGGCGCCGGCCAGGGCACCCCCGGCCAGCACGACGGCGGCGCCGACGGCGGCGCGGACTCCGGCGCCGAGGGCCCCGCGGACTCCGGTGCCGGCGAGGGCACCCCGGGCCAGCACGACGGCGGCGCCGACGGTGGCGCCGACAGCGGTGCGAACTGAGCTGAGCGAGCCGACGGCCGGTGCCGGATCGCCCCCCGCGGGCACCCCGGCGCCGGCCGGCGCGCGTGCGGCGTCCGGGAACGGCGCCCTCGCGCGGCTGGTCGGCTCGGACACCGACACGTTCGGCGCCCGGCACTGGGGCACCACCGCGCTGCTGCGCACCGGCGCGGACACCGGCGCGTTCCGCGACCTGCTCGACCTCGACGGCGTCGACGAGCTGCTGTCCCGTCGCGGGCTGCGCACCCCGTTCCTGCGGCTGGCCCGCAACGGGTCCGTCGTCGGCTCGGGTGACTTCACCGGCCCGGGCGGGGTGGGCGCCGAGATCGGCGACCAGGTCCGCGACGACCGGGTCGCGGCGCTGTTCGGCGACGGCAGCACCGTCGTCCTGCAGGCGCTGCACCGCGTCTGGCCCGGCGTCATCGACTTCTGCACCGCGCTCGCCGAGGACCTCGGCCACCCGGTGCAGGCGAACGCCTACATCACCCCGCCCCAGTCGCAGGGCTTTTCCGCCCACTACGACGTGCACGACGTGTTCGTGCTGCAGCTGGCCGGGCAGAAGCACTGGCGCGTCCACGCACCGGTCCACACCGATCCGCTGCGCAGCCAGCCCTGGAGCGACCACGGCGACGCCGTCGCCGCCCGCGCCCGCGACGACGAGCCCGTGATCGACCGGGTCCTCGAACCCGGCGACGTGCTCTACCTCCCCCGCGGCTGGCTGCACTCCGCGACCGCGCTCGGGGACGTCTCGGCGCACCTGACGATCGGGGTGCACGTGGTGACCCGGTACGCGCTGGTGGAGTCGCTGCTGGCGCTGGTCGCCTCGGACGAGCGGCTGCGCGCGAGCCTCCCGCTGGGCGTCGACCTGGCCGACCCGGGGCAGCTCGCCCCGCACCTCGAGGCCGTGCGCGCCGCCCTGACCGACGCGGTCGCCGGCGTCCCCGCCGCGGACGTGTCGCGCCGGGTCCGGGGCCGGGTGTGGTCCGGCGGGCGCCCGGAGCCGGTCCGGCCGGTCGCCGCCGCCGCGTTCGCCCGCGATCTCGCGCCCGGGGACACCGTGCGCCGGCGTCTCGGGGTGCACCACCGCCTCGTCCCGGGTGATGATCGGGTCGTGCTGGAACTGGCGGAGAAGACGCTGACCCTGCCCGCCGTCGTCGCACCAGCTCTGGCGGCCCTGCTCGGCGGCGGCACGCACACCGTCGGGGACCTGCCCGGGCTGGACGCCGACGACCAGATCGTCCTCGTCCGGCGGTTGCTGCGCGAGGGCGTGCTCGTCCCGGCCTCGGCGTGACCGCGGCCCGGGAGTACCGGCGCTGCGCCGAGCTCGCCGAGACGGCCGGTGACCCGGCGGAGGGCACCGCGCCGCCCGCGCGGCACTGGTTCCTCGTCGAGCACCCCGGGCCGTGGCCGCGTCAGGCCCTGGCCGGGCTCGACCCCGCCGCCGCGGCGGCGCTCGGGGCCTGGGCCGGGGAGGTGGGCGCACGGGTCGTGCTCGTGCGCCGGCCCGGGCGCCGGGACCGCGACGCCGTCGAGCCGGGGCGGCGCTGGTTCCGCGTCGACTCCCGGCTCGGGCACGAGGACGTCCGGACCGGCACCTGGACCTCCCCCGCCGAGCTGGCCGCCGCCGTCCACGCCGACGGCGACCCGCACCCCGACCCGCTGGTGCTGGTCTGCGCGCACGGCCGCCACGACGCCTGCTGCGCCGTCCGCGGCCGCCCGCTCGCCGCCGCACTCGTCGCCGACGACCCCGAGGGCACCTGGGAGTGCAGCCACATCGGTGGTTGCCGCTTCGCCCCCGCGATGGTGCTGCTCCCGCACGGCCTCACCTACGGCGGACTCACCCCGCTCGAGGGCCCCGCCGTCGTGCGCGACCACCGCTGCGGACTCGTCGTGCCCGGCAGACTGCGGGGCCGCTCGGCGCTGCCACCCGCGGTGCAGGCCGCCCAGCACCACGCCCGCGCCGCCACCGGCGCGACACGGCTCGACGACCTGCGCGTCACCGACGTCGTCCCCGACGACGCCCCGCCCGGGCGGACCGGCTGGCGGATCACGTTCGCCTCCCCGGACTGCGTCGTGGAGGTGCGGGAGCGGTTCGTCCCCGTCGACCGGCCCCTGACGTGTGCCGCCCGCCCCGCCGGGCGCATTCGGGTGTTCGACCTCGTCGACGCCCGCTGCTGACCGCACACCGCGTCCGTCCCTTCCGGAACGGAAACGATGGCCCGAGTCCGTCCCGACCCCGGTCCGCCCCGTGCGACCTGCGCTACCGTCGACTCTCCGTCGCGCCCCGTGACACTCGGTGTCCGTTACGCCCGGATGTGAGGGGACGAACAGCCCGGTGGCGATAACAGTGCGGTAGAGCTGTTCGGTTCCACCACTACGGCGCCGTCGCCTCCACCACGCTCCCCACGAAGGAACGGATACACCGCATGGACCCCCAGACCCCCGTCGTCATCCTCTGTGGAGGCAAGGGCACCCGCATCCGCGAGGCGTCGGAGAGCCTGCCGAAGGCGATGGTCGAGATCGGCGGACGGCCGATCGTCTGGCACATCATGAAGACCTACCGGGAGCACGGCTTCCGGCGCTTCGTCCTGTGCCTGGGGTACAAGAGCTGGGCGATCAAGGAGTACTTCCTCGACTACCGCGCCCGCTCAGCGGACTTCACCCTGTCCATGTCCGACCGGCACCGCATCGACTTCCACAACGGCGTCGACGAGGACTGGGAGATCACCTTCGCCGAGACCGGCCTGGAGGCCGCGACCGGCTCGCGGATCCGCCAGATCGCGCCCTACGTCGACACCGAGCACTTCTTCCTGACCTACGGCGACGGCGTCTCCAACGTCGACATCACTGCGCTCGCCGCGGAGCACGAGGCGTCGGGCCGGATCGGCACCGTCACCGGCGTGCACCCGACCTCGAAGTTCGGCGAGATGCACGTCGACGACGACCAGGTCGTCGAGTTCAACGAGAAGCCCACCCAGGTCACCGGGTTCGTCTCCGGCGGGTTCTTCGCCTTCCGCCGCGAGTTCCTCGACACCTACCTCGGCCGCCCCGGCGACGACGATGTCTGGCTCGAGCACGAGCCGCTGCAGAAGCTCGCCCGCGACGGGCAGCTGGGCGTGCACCGGCACGAGGACTTCTGGCAGGCGATGGACACGTTCAAGGACTACGAGTACCTGAACAAGCTCTGGTCGCGGAACGAGGCGCCCTGGAAGAGCTGGGCCTGATCCGGCGTCACCAGGATGCGTCCCTGCCGATCACCAGGGCGCTGAGGTCGCGGTCGGGGACGGAACACAGCTCCTCCCCGCAGGGCAGCAGAGCCGTGACCCGGTCGTCGATGTTCTCCCGGGACACGAAGATCCGCACGCCGGCCGACAGGCTCGTCACACGCATCTGCAGCTTGTCGCCCCGGTAGGGCCCGAGGTCTCGGGGCACGTCGAAGTAGACCTTCGCCCGGGCGTCCGCGCTCACGGAGGTCTCGCCGGTCACGAGCTCACGGCCGTCCGGACCGGTGATCCGGATGAGGACACGCGCACCGGCCGGCGCCGCTGCGACCTCGGCCGACCGGAGGTAGCGGGTGGTGGACACGAAGGTCGTGCCCGCCGTGTCCCCGTAGGGCAGATCGACGGCCCGGTTGGCCTGGAACGTCGGCCAGTTCTCGAGCACGCGCTGATCGGCCGAGGGGTCGGACGCCTGCGGTGTCGGAGCGGGAGGACCGGTAGGACCGGGTGGTGCACTCGCCGTCGCCCCTGTGACGACGGCGAGTGCACCGCACGCCAGGAGCACCGCCGTCACCAGGAGCAGGATCGTCGACCACCGCGGCGCGCCGATGCGGACGAAACCGACCTGGACCAGTACGCCCACCGTCGACCCGGAGACGCTGTTGACGGGTGCCCCGGACGACGGTGGCGAGGCATCCGCCGAACGTGTCGGGACGCAGAGCGCCAACACGAAGCTCACGACCGTGCACAGGACGACCACGATCCATGCGCCGGCGTTGCCGGGCTCGTCGGTCGCGACGTTCACGGCGACAGCGCTCACCGTGCCCGTCACGGCGCCGACCAGGGCTGCGACCCACTCCCGCCGTTCCGGCAACACGCCTCCCGCAACGACGAGGCGCCCGCCTCTCCTGCACACAGGGTAGCGACATCGACCCCACCGGGCGGTCGATCACGACCCGGCGGGGCCGGTCAGGACGGCGTCCCGCTCAGCGTCTCGGTCGGGTTCCGGTCCGCGTACTGCGCGACGGTCCCGTTGCGGATCGCGCCCCACAGCTCCTGCCCGCGGGTGTCGTCGAGGTAGACCACCGACTGCGCGCCCTCCCGGCCCAGACCGGCGACCGGCGCCGTCACGAAGGCCACGCCGGAGCCGCGCAGATTCCGATTCGCCAGGGCCAGCTGCACCAGCCCGGTGTTGGAGAGCGAGTCGTCGACGCTCACCGCGTCGCCGACGCTCGTCGCGAACGAGTACAGCGCGGTCGGGTCGGTGGTCGCCTTCTCCTGCACCTTCTCCAGCAGTGCCTTGATCGCGTTCTGCTGGCGGGCGGCGCGGTCGATGTCGCCGTTCGGCAGGTCGTAGCGCTGGCGGACGTAGGCCAGGGCCTGGGCGCCGTCGAGGTGGTTCTCCCCCGCCGCGAAGTCGACGCCGGCGTTGCCGGTGGCGCGGGCGACCTGCACGTCGATCCCGCCGACGGAGTCGACGAGCGAGGTGAACCCGGCGAAGTCGACGACGCCGAAGTGGTCGACCCGCACCCCGGTCAGCTGCTCGACCGTCTCGATCAGCAGCGGAGCGCCGCCGAACGCGTACGCGGCGTTGATCTTGTTCATGCCGCGGCCCGGGATGTCGACCCAGGAGTCGCGCGGGATCGACACGACGCTCGCGTGCTCGCCGTCCGGGGCCACCGTGCCGAGCATGATGACGTCGGAACGCTCGGAGCCGCCGTCGGCGCCCGCGGCGGCCTCGGTGCCGGTGATCGGGACGTCGGAGCGGGAGTCCGTGCCGACGAGCAGGAACGTCGTCCCGCCGAACGTCGCGGGGCGGCTGCCGGCGTCGATCCCGCGGAACGCGTCCGGGATCCGGTTGATCTCGTTGCCGATGCTCGACGTCAGGTACGCGACCACTCCGGCCACCACGAGCAGCAGCACCAGCACGACGGCGAGCAGCACGGCGAGCACCCGGCGGCCGCGACGGCGCGGACGTCCGGCGCCCATGCCGGGGACGACGTCGTCGCGCCGGGTCGGTGGGACGGCGTTGCGCATGACGGGACCTCTCGCCGGGGAAGCGGATCTCGATGTCTGTCGCAGCACGCCGCGGCGTGTTAGCGCGCGCCGGGGTGACCTTCGCACAGCGGCGCACCGGGTGACGCGTCGTCGCACGTCAGAGGCCCATCCGCGACACAGGGTGTACGCAGGTGGCGCCGGTGTCATCAGTTGTGTGGAACCCATGGCCCCGTCGCTAATGGGCCGCACGGAGCAGGCGAGTGACGGGGCAGAACGGCCGCACGGCCGTCGCGGACCGAAGGAGCCTCCCGACATGAGCATCACCCCGGACACCCCCGCCGGCACCCCCGCCACCGCCGCCTCGATCCCTGCGCCGCGTGCGGCCGCCGAGAACGGCGCGCTGCCGCCCGTCGCCGCCGCGCCCGTCGCCGTCGACCTGTGCCGCTGCGGCCACGAGCGCGACGCCCACGAGCACTACCGCGCCGGCACCGACTGCGGCGTCTGCGGCACCACCTGCCGCGCCTTCCACGCCCGCACCGGCTCCGCCGCCGGCCGCTCGGCCGGGCGCGCCGCGCGCCTCACCTCGAAGCTGCTGCGCCCCCGCTGACCCGACCGTTCCACCCTCCCCGGACGGTCCGCTCCGGGGACGACGACGAACGCCCCGTCCGCTCATCGAGCGGACGGGGCGTTCGTCGTTTCCGGCGCGGCCCGGTCGGGCACGTCCGCCACGGCCACCTCTCCGCGATGTCGTCGTAGGTGACTTTCCCTGCCGCACAAGCGATCTTCGCAGATCCACGGATCGATCACCCTGCGCTCACGTGGTTGTAGCCAGAACATTTCCCGCAGCGTGCGTCACTTCCAAGCATTCGCCCGTAACGACGACCCCATGGTTACCGAATGAGATGTCGATCAGCGGGTAAGCGATCGATGCACCCATAAAGGGTCACTGAACGCCACCCCGGGTATGACGTTACGAAGGGCTGTGACTCGAAGTGACCGCACATGCGACGACTGCGATCACTCCACGTGCAGGAGTACGAGGATCCGGCTGGACACCGGCGGCCATCCGCAATGTCACGTCGGGTGACAGCGACGGTGTAGGCCGATGAGCACCGACGCGGACACCCGTACCTCCGCCGAGCCCGGCACCGGATCCGCTGTGCACCTGACCGGGGCCCCCGGCCGGGGCCGCACCCGGCCGCGACGGTACCTGCGCCCGCTGCCCAGCCACCGTCGCCCGGGCACCCACCCTGCACCGGGACCAGCGACCACCGGCGCCACCGACAACAGGGCCACCGACGCCCCGGCCACCGACGCCTCCGGGAACACCGCTCGCCCGGGCGCGACGCCCGGCCCCCCGGCCCCGGCCCCGGTCACCACCCGCCGCCGCCCGCTGCCCGCCCCGCTGCGCCGACTCGGCGAGCGCGTGAGCCTGGTGCGGTGCGCGCTGGTCGGCGTCGACCTCGCGGTGCTGGTCCTGGTGTCGGCCCTGGTGGCCGAGGTCACCCCGGCCACCGTCGCGACCGCCGCCCTGGTCGTCGTCGTCCGGGCGGCCGCCGGGCTGCACCGACCACGGCTGCGGCTGTCCTGGTTCGACGACCTGCCCCGCGAGCTGGTCGCCGTCGCCGTCGCCCTCGGCCTGTTCCCGGCCGTCGCGATGCTCACGAACGCGACCCTGGGCACCTCGGAGGACACCCCCGACGCCGTCGCGGTCGTCCTCGCGGCCGCCGTCGGATCGGTCGCCGCCCGGGCGGTGATCCTGCTCGTGATCCGCACTCTGCGCGTGCGCTGGGGGGTCGGCGAGCCGACCCTGATCGTCGGGACCGGGGTGCGTGCCGTGGAGCTCGACGAGACCATGCGCGCCCACCCCGAGTACGGCATGCGCCCCATCGGGCACATCACCTACGAGGACCTCGACCTGGTCCGGGTCCCCGAGCGGGCCACGCTGTCGGCGCGCATCCGCACCGCCGCCCGGGCGCACGGTGCCCGCGCGGTCGTCCTGGCCTGCCACGGCGCCGACGACGGCGGCGTGCTCGACGCCGCGATCGGGGCCCGGCGCGACGGGCTGGCGGTGTACCTGCTGCCGTGGCTGCCCGAGCTGGTGCACGACCGCGACGGGGTCGAGCGCATCCGCAGCATCCCGCTGCTGCGCGTGCCGCAGGACCCGATGCGACGGCCGAGCTGGCGGGTCAAGCGGTTCAGCGACATCGTGATCTCCGCGGTCGCGCTCACCGTGACCGCCCCGCTGTTGGCCGTCGTCGCCGCGGCGGTGCTGATCGAGAGCGGTCGCCCGCTGATCTTCCGCCAGGAGCGGGTCGGGCTGGACAACCGGCCGTTCACCGTCCTGAAGTTCCGCAGCATGCGCCCCGACGACGAGGCCGAGCAGCGGACCCGCTGGTCGATCGCCGGGGACCCGCGGGTCGGCCCGGTCGGCCGGCTCATCCGCCGCACCTCGCTCGACGAGCTGCCCCAGCTGTGGAACATCCTGCGCGGCGACATGAGCCTGGTCGGGCCGCGCCCGGAGCGCCCGTCGTTCGTCGAGCGGTTCTCCGCCGAGCACGAGCGCTACACCGCCCGCCACCGCGTCCCCGTCGGCCTGACCGGGCTCGCCCAGATCTCCGGGCTGCGCGGCGACACCTCGATCGCCGACCGGGTGCGCCACGACAACTACTACATCGCCAACTGGTCGCTCTGGCTCGACGTGCAGATCCTGGTGCGTACCGCGCGCGAGGTGCTGCGCGGTGGGCAGCACTGACCGTGGACACGCCGCGGCTGGGCGTCGCGGTCAGCACGGTCGGACGGCCCGCGATCGCCGGGCTGCTCACCTCACTCGCGACGGGCGGCACCGCACCCACGGCGGTCGTCGTCGCCGACCAGAGCGCCGGGGGGACCGCCCGCGGGCTCGCCGGCGACCGGGCCGCCGACGCCGGCTGGGTCCCCAGCTCCGGCGGTGCGTCGCGGGGCCGCAACGACGCCGTCGCCGCGCTCGGCGAGGTCGGTGAGGTCGATGTGCTGGCATTCCCCAACGACGACTGCCGCTACCCGCACGACACCCTCACCGCGGTCCTGGAACGGTTCCGGGCCGACCCGGGTCTCGCGGCACTGGCCGTCACCCTCGTCGACCCGGCCGGACCGCGGCTGCGGCTGCCCGCCGACGGCACCGAACTGGACCGGCGCAGCGTGTGGCGGGCGATCGAGCCGGCCACCTTCGTGCGGGCCTCGGTGTTCGCCGAGCTCCGCGGCTTCGACGAACGGATCGGCACCGGCGGACCCACCCCGTGGCAGTCCGGGGAGATCACGGACCTGCTGCTGCGCGCGCTGGCCCGGGGGCACCGGGTCGTCGCCGCCCCCGGGATCGAGGTCCGCGCCCCCGGCGAGGTCCGTGCCCTGGACGCGGCCCGCTACCGCAGCAAGGTCCGCGGCTACAACCGCGGCGCCGGGCACGTCTACCGCACGCACCGCTACGGCCTCGCCACCCGGCTCGGGTTCCTGGTCATGCCGTGGGTGCGGCTGGTGCAGGGGCGACGGCTCGGCGCGAGCGAGATCGCGCTGACCTGGCAGCGCGGCCTCGGCCGGCTCGAGGGCCTGCTCGGACGCACCGTGGGCCGTGACGGGCCGGACTGGCTCGAGACCCGGCGCCCCAGGGCAGCACCCCGGTAGATTCGGGTGATCATCACTCGAGGGGAGCACACGGTGGACACGCGAATGCTGCTGACCTGCGCACTCGTGCTGGGGCTGCTCGCCACCGTCCCGCTGTCGTCCGGCCGGGGAGGCCCCCCGCGCACGCTCGACGCGCGCGACCTCGGCGCCGTCGGCGACGGGCGCACCGACGACACCGACGCCCTGACCGCCGCGCTGGCCGGGCTGCGCCCCGGCGACGTCCTGGTGCTGCCGCCCGGCGACTACCGCCACCGCGACGTGCTGGTCGTTGCCGTCGCGGGGGTGACAGTCCGCGGGGAGGGGGCGACCCTGACCGCGCTGGACGAGGAGCGCTCGGCGCTGCGGATCGCCGCCGACGACGTCGCCGTCGAGGGGCTCACCCTGGGCGTCGCCGCCACCACCCGCCGCCACACCGGCGCCGATCAGCACCGGCTGCACGTGCTCGACGCGCACCGGGTGCTGCTGCGCGGGATCACCGTGACCGGGTCCGCGGCCGCCGGGATCATGGTCGAGAACTCGACCGGGGTGATCGTGGACCGGCCGGTCGTGCGCGATACCCGCGCCGACGGGGTGCACGTCACCGGGACCTCGGCGCGGGTGCGGGTGCTCGCGCCGCGCGTGTCGGGCACCGGGGACGACGCCGTCGCCGTCGTCTCCTACGACGACGCCGCCACTCCGGTGACCGATGTCGAGGTCCGCTCCCCCGTCGTCGACGGCACCACCCACGGCCGCGGGCTGTCGGTCGTCGGCGGCCGCTCGGTCCGCTTCGAGGACGTGACCGTGCGCGGCACCGCGGGCGCGGGGATCTACGTCGCCGTGGAGGGCGACCCCTACTTCACCCACGACGTCGACGGGGTGCGGGTGAGCGGCGGGACGGTCACCGACGCCAACCTCGACGACCGCGTCGACCATGGCGCGGTGCTCGTCTTCTCCGGCCGCCCCGGCCGGTCGGTCAGCGACGTGGTGCTGCGCGACCTGCGGGTCAGCGGCACCCGGGCGGACGCGTCGCGCCAGGTCGGCCTCTACCGCGACGACGGCGGCGAGATCGACGGCGTCGAGCTGGGCGGGATCGTCGTCGACACCGACGGCGGGCCCACCGGGCTCGGCACCAACCTGCCCGCCGACCGTTACCGGATCGACGGCGGCACCCTCGCCGGCCCCTGACCGGGCCGCCGGGAGCGGTTCAGGCCGGGCCGAACGCCGCGGCCCGCGCGACGAACGCGGCCGCCTCGTCGGCCTCCGCCCGGTCCTCACGCACCCGCAGCAGCGGCACCGGGACGCGGGTCGCCCAGCGCGACGCCACCTCGGTCGTCACCACGACGGCGTTGCAGCCGCGGGCCCGCAGCCGGTCCAGCGGGCCGGGCCGGGCGCCGTCGGCCCACCACAGCAGCGCCGTCCCGGCCGGGACCCGGCGGCGCAGCGCACGCCCGGCCCGGCCCGCCATCGCCCGCCCGTGCACGACGACGACGGCGCCCGCGGGCAGCGCGGGGACCGCCGCGCGGGGCAGCACCCACCCGGTCCAGCCGCGGGTCGTGTGCGCGGCGACGAGCCGGCGCGCGCGCCGCTCCCCCGCCGTACCGGGCACGGCGACGTGCACGACGGTGCGGTGCACCGCGAACGGGTCGGTGCCGACCCGGTCCGCGACCACCCCGGCGCGCGGGTCAGCGGGTCCTGACACGGTTCCTCCTCGTGACGGCGTCGACGATCTCCCCGGCGGCCTCGGCCCAGGACCGGCCCGGCCCGTGCTCGGGCACCCGGCGGGGTGTGCCCAGCGCGGCGACGACGGCGTCGGCCCAGGCGTGCGGGTCCTGCACCGGCACCACCCGCCCGGCCCCGCCCGCGGCCTCGGCCTGGGCCGGGTCGTCGGAGCACACCAGCGGCGCCCCGAAGCGAAGCGCCTCCACCACCGGCAGCCCGAACCCCTCGAACGCGCTGGGGCACAGCACCGCGGCCGCGTACTCGTAGCACCAGCGCAGCGTGCCGTCGTCGACCGGACCGAGGTGCAGCACCGCGCCCTGCGCGACCAGCCGGTCGAAGTGCCGGCCACGGTCGGGTGCGGTCCAGTCCCGCGGCCCGACCAGTACCAGCCGGGCGTCGGGGTGGTGCGCGCGGACCGCGGGCCAGGTGTCGACGGCCAGCCGCAGGTTCTTGCGCGGGTTCGCGTCACCGACGGCCAGCGCGAAGGTGGCCCCGGCCAGCTCCGCGACCGGTGTCGGCGAGACCGCGCGCAGCGTGTCCGGGGTCGCCAGCGGCACGACGACGGCGCGGTCGGCGACCTCGGGAGCGTAGTCGAGCAGCCGGGTCCGGGTCGCCGCGGAGACGCAGGCCAGCACGTCGGCGTCGCGGATGGAGGCCAGGTAGGGGCGGCGCAGCAGCAGCCGCTTGGCCGCCGGGAAGTCCCCGGGGCGGTCCAGGAACAGCATGTCGTGCACCGTCAGCACGCGCAGCGCACCAGCGGCGTCGGCGGGCAGCAGGTGCTTGGCGCCGTGCACGACGTCCATCGGCGGCAGGTCGCGCAGCCAGCGCGTCCAGCGCTCGCGCACCGACCGCAGCCCCACCGGCCCGCCCGGGCGGCGGTGCATCCGGTCGGCGGGCACCAGGCCGTCGAGCCGCCCACCGGCGCCGTCGGCGGCCACGGTCAGGTGCAGCTCGACGTCGTCGCGGTCGGCGAGTGCGCGGGCGAGCTCCACCACCACCCGCACCATCCCGCCGCCGCCCTCGGCGGGGACGTGGTCGGCCATCAGCAGGTAACGCAGCACGGGACTCATCTCGCGATCTCGGCGACGGTGGGCTCGGCGACGGCGGGCGGGGGGACGGGGACGGCGGGCACGGGCGGCCGGGAGCGGTGCAGCAGCACCGCGACGACGGCGAGCCCGGCGATCGCCGGCAGCGTCCGGCCCTGGGTCCAGTAGAGGTAGCGGGGCAGTTCCAGCAGGCCCAGGAACAGGAACGGGTAGAACAGCAGCCCGGCCGGGCGCGACTCGCACATCCCCCGGTACAGCGTGGCGGCGACGAACCCGACCGCCACCAGCAGCGCGAGCCCGCCGAGGGTGCCGTAGTCCAGGAACGGATCGGCGATGCCGCCGTCGTTGTTGAACTCGGGGTTGCCGTGGGCGACGAGCACGTCGGCGTAGACCTGCGCGGTGTCCACGCCGGACAGTCGCCGGTGCAGGTCCAGCGCGGACACCCCCGGCGCACTCCACAGGAACTCCAGCGTCGCGCGCGGCCAGCCGGTCAGGTCCGCCATGTACTGCATCCGCAGGGCGGCGTTGTTCACCGCGGTCGTGTAGTAGCCAGCGAAGCGCTCCAGCGCGAACTGCGCGAACCCGGAGTCGGTGCGAGCCCGGTAGAAGTTCCAGCTGCGCGAGTACTCGAACGCGGCGAACACCGCGACCAGGCCGGGTAGTGCCACCGCCGGGGCGAAGGACAGCCTGCGCGCGGTGCGCGGACGCGTCGATCCGGCGCAGGCGGCGACCACGACCAGCGGCACCAGGATCTCCAGCACCGCGAGCCGCTCGGTCATCAGGTAGGCCCGCGGCAGGGCGAGCACGACGACGGCGCCGAGCTTGGCCCACTCCGCCCGGTCGCGGCCGTCGCGGGCCAGGAGCAGCCCGCTCACCACCGCCGCGGCCGGGCCGAACTGGGTCATCGTCGTCAGGCCGGGCAGGGTGCCGATCCGGGTGCGCAGGTCGGCCGCGTACACCCCGGAGGTGACGGCGTCGAGGACCACCGCCGGGGTCACCCCGCGGGCGAGGGCCAGCCCGGCGAACGCGACGTAGCCGGTCACGGTGAGCGCGGTCAACACGGTGCTCGCGCGGCGCAGCAGGGCGAACCGGCCGTCGTCGAGGTCGGGCCACACCGCGGCGACGGGCCGGGGCGGCGCGGCGACCGCGGCGATGACCGCGCCGAGCGCGAGCGCCAGCGCCCCGAGTCCGAACAGGACGGCCAGCTCGGCGGTGACCGCCTTCGGGGTGCCCCACTGGGTCCGGTAGGAGGAGTCGGGCACCGTGGCCGCGGCGAGCACGGCCACCCCGATCATCGCCGGTCCGACCACCCCTGGCCTCAGCCACCACACCCCGGGCCCGGCCGGACGCGGCCCGTTCACCGCCGTCGGGCCCGGGTCACCACGCCAACGGTGCACGCCCCCGACCGGCGCAGCGCGGCCAGCAGGGCCGCGGCGCGGGCGTCGAGCCGATCGGCCCCGGCCCGCGCGACGACGACCGTGTTCTCGGCCGCCGCGAGGCTCGCGAGCAGCCGCGGGGACCGGGCGAGCGGCGTGGCGGCGACGACGACGGCCGGGCCGCTCAGTCCGGTTCCGGCCACCAGCTCGGCCAGTCGCCCCGAGAACAGGTCCAGGTCCTCATCGGCGGCCAGCGTGACGACCGCGGGGCGTGGGTGGGCCGCGGCGTCGGGCTCGGCGGTCCCTACCGGCTGTGCGGTCCCGGCCGGCTCCATGGTCCCGGTGGTCCCGGCCCGGTGCACCAGGACCGTCGGGCCGCGCTCGGCCGCGGCCGCGGCGAGCTCGGTGGCCACGGTCGTCGCGTCACCGGCCGCCACCCCGGTGCCCGGGAGACCGGCGACCACGATGGTGCCGCTCGGCCGGGGGATGATCTCGGCGAGCAGCAGCCGGGCCCGCTCGGGGTCGGGCCGGGCGCCCGGCCCGACCGGTATCTCGGTGACGCTCACCCGGTCCACGTGCGGACGCAGGTCGAGCCCGGTCCCGACCCGGCTGGACAGTGCCTGGCGGCCCATTACCACCCCACCCAGCGCGATCCCGCCGAGTACGGCACCACCGGCAGCCGCGAGCAGCAGCGGGCTGCCCCCAGCCGTCGGGTCGACCGCCAAGGCGCCCACGACCTGCACCGGGCCGGAGTCGCTCTGCAGCTGCGCCTCCAATCGCAGGTCGCGCAGGCTGTCCAAGCGGGCCTGGTCCGAGGGGTCGCCCGGGCCGCCGCGGGTCAGGTCCGCGATCGCGCCGTCGATCGTCGCAAGCCGTCGGGCCAGCAGCTCGGAGTCCTGGTCGGCGACCAGTTCGCCGTAGACGGTCAGCGCGGTGCGGGCGACCGCGACGGCGGTCGCGGGGTCCGGTGCGGTGGCGGCGAGCTCGATCACCGCGGTCTGCCCGGACCGGGACACGGTGAGGCCGACGTCGTCGCGGCCCAGCCGCTGCTCGACCACGGTCCGCAGCTCCGAGCCCTGCAGAACCGCCAGCTGCCGGACGACGTGCTCGGTCACCAGCTGCTCGTCGGGCGGGGTGCCCTGCAGCGACTGCAACGTCGGCAGCGACGCGGGCGCCACGTCCAGCGCCGCGGTCGCGGTCACGGTCGCCGGGCGGAGCAACCCGAGCAGCAGTCCGAGCAGCGCGCCGGTCACCATGCCGAGCGCGACCGCGCCGAGCCCGGTACGGGTCAGTCGACGGCGGGCGACCGTGCCGAGCAGCAGGTCCTCGTGCCCGGTCCCGCCCGGGACCGGGGGCACCGGTCGGGGCGACGGCACGCCGTCACCGATCGCGGCCGCCCGAACCGCCGACTCGCGGGCCGGGGCATCGCGGGGCCGGTCGGTGGATGTGCGGTCGGCGGGCCCCGGGGGCGCGACCTCCGCACCCGCAGACCCGGCGGGCATCGTCGGGCGGGGCGGGGCCGCCGCGGGAGGGCGCGCGGGCAGGCGCTCGGTCGCGGCGGTCCCCGAGGACCTCTGACGGGTACTCATCGGACGGTCTCCTCCTCGGCGGACGGATGCGGGCGCAGCTCGACGTCGGGTACGGGCGGGACGGGCGGCGGGATCGGCGACACGCCGGCGGACGGTGCACCCCGGGACGGGGCCGGCACGGGCGCCCCGGCCGGCGGTGTCACGGCCTCCGGTATCGCTTCGGACAGTCCCCGGACGGTCGCGCGGGCGGCGGGCAGCAGCAGCGCCAGCATCAGCAGCTCGACGACCGCGACGACCGCGGCGGCCGCCACGATCCCGTCCAGCATCGAGGCCACGAGCAGCAGCGGCACCCCCACGACCGACCCGACCGCGGTGACGACCGCGATCGGCCGGATCCGCTCGGCCGGCGCCAGGACGTGCAGCATGATCGACTGGCTGACCGCGAACGACGCGATCGCCACCCCGACGCCCACGCCCACGGGCCAGGGCACCACGATCTCGGGGCCGAACACGACCCGGCTCAGCAGCGGCATACCGACCGCCAGGACCATCCCGGTGACCAGCCCCGCACTGCCGTTGACCAGCAGAGCGGTGCGCATCCGGTGGACGGTGCCCGCGCCCCAGTCCTCGGCGACCCAGCCGGAGAACGCCGACAGGCACGCCCGTATCCCGCCCTGGGCCATGTACATCAGCCGCACCGCGGCGGCGAATACCGCCACCAGCAGCACGTCGTGGTCGGTGCCGATCGCGAACAGCGGCACCAGCAGGCTCGTGTAGGCCCCGCCGACCAGCCCGGACACCGCCAGCGGCCAACCGGTCCGCAGCGCCCGCACCGTGTCGATGCCGAGGCTCGCCAGCTCCGCGCCGTGACCGCGCAGCTCCCACGCGGCCGAGACCGCGACCGAGCCGAGCGTCGCAACCAGCAGCAGCACCGCGAACGGCAGCGCCGAGCGCCACACCAGGACCGGGACGACGGCGAGCACCGCCGCGGCGACCCGCGGCAGCGTGTCGTACAGCGCGATCCGCATCGGGGCGCCGCGCGCCACGAAGTACCAGGTGGGCAGCAGCGCGATCGCGGCGGTCGCGACGGTGAGCAGCGCGCTGACCAGCTCGTGACCGTCCGGGGCGAGCAGCACGCTCACCGGCACGATCACCGCGAGCACCGGCAGGAACACCGCCAGCCGCGACGCCAGGCTCGCGGCGAGGACGCGCTGCGGGCTGCCCGACCGGCCCCGGCCGACCATGCCGGGCCCCTTGTCGACCCAGCCGACGTCGACCAGCGCGACCGCCGCCGAACCGACCGCGGTACCGATCGCCACCGCGGCCCAGCCCTCCGGACCGGTCGCGCGCGCGATCACCGGCAGCACGAGCAGCGGGGAGGCCACCGACAGGATCGGCAGGAGACCGAACAGTCCCAGTCGTCGCCAGGGCGCGCGCGCCGGGGACACGGTCCCGGTCCCGGGAACGAGGCTCACCGGGCACCGTCCGGCAGCCGGGTCCGGCCGCGGACCTCGAGGTCAGGACGGGTGCGGTCCCGGAGCCGGTCGGCCAGGCGCAGCGCGAGCTGCACGATCGTCAGGGTGGGGTTCGCGAAACCGGAGGTGGGGAACACGCTGCCCCCGACGACCGACAGGCCGGAAACGCCGTGCACCGCCAGCTCGGGGTCGACCACCCCGTCATGCGGGTCGCGCGACATCCGGGTGGTGCCCGCCGGGTGGAAGCCGTCGCGGACCGTGCCGCGCCAGGCGTCGTCGTCGGTCATGGCGGGCAGGTCCCGGGTGGTCGCAACCCCGGCCGCACGCAGGTCCTCGGCGACCCACCGGGTCAGCAACCGCGAGGTGTGCAGCTCCTCGTCGGCGCAGAACCAGTCGATCCGGGCCACCGGCAGGCCGAGCGCGTCCCGGCGGGCGCCGAGGGTGACCCGACGGTCGGCCCGGGGGGCCTGCTCCACCCACACCTGCAGGAACACCCCCGACGGTGCGTCCCCGCGGAACGGCACGCCACGTACCCGCTGCCGGTAGAGGCCGCGGGCGAGCGCCGGGACCGCGGCGACCCCGCGCACCAGATCACCCGGGCGGAGCGTGCGCGGGCCCGGCCCGGTGAGCTCCGCGCGCAACCGGTGCACCGCGTCCAGCGGCGAGTCGGAGTAGACGTGCTCGAACACCGCACAGGCGTTGAGCAGTCCCTCCCGCTCCTGCGCGGCCGCGGTCAGCGCGATCTTGGGGAAGACCCGCCGGCCCCGACGGCGCAGCTCCACGTAGCGGTCGCGCAGCACCCGGTGGTCGACCGGGTCGATCCGCACGGTCCGGACGATCGGGTGGTCCTGCAGGTGGCGGCCGGTGTGCGCGCGCCCAGTACCCAGGCCGACGCCGTTGGGGTCGCTGAGCTGCAGCAGCCGGGCGTTCTCGATCCCGCCTGCGGCGAGCACCACCTCACGGCCGGTGATCTCGACCCGACGGCCGCCGGCGGCGATCCGCACCCCGGTGGCGCGGCCGTCGACCAGGGTCGCCCGGGTCACCGTCGCGTTCACCACGACCCGCACCGCGCGCGAGGCGGCCAGCCGGTCCCGGTCCCGGCTGCCCAGCGGCACCTCGCGGCAGTACTCGGTGAGGAAGTTGCGGAGCCGCTCGGGGTCCCAGTTCAGTGGACGCAGCGGGGCGAAGTCGGCCCAGCGCGTCTCGTCGTACCCGCCGGCGACGTCGAGGAAGGCCTCGGCGGCGGGCCGGTGGCGGTCCAGCTCGGCCGGGTCCAGCGGCCAGCCGCTGCCCGGTACCCAGGGCCGTACGGCCAGGTCCGAGCGGTCCAGCGGCAGGCACTGACCGCGCCATGTCTGACCAGCTCCGCCGATGCCGCGGGCCCGACCCTCGGTCGGGTACCGGTAGCGACTCCCGGCGGTCTCGGCGCGGTCCAGCGGACCGTCCTCGACCGGGAAGCGGGGGTCGACGGTGTCGGGTCCGGACTCGAGCAGCACGACGGGCACCCCGGCCTCACCGAGACGCCGGCTCACCGCGATGCCGGCCGGACCGGCACCCACGACCACCACGGCGTCGTGCGGGAGGACGTCGAGCCGGTCCCGTTCGGCGTCGATGATCATCGTTGCTCGCTCCTGGTCCGGTCGGGGTTGGTCATGCGGAGGTGAGGGAACGTACGGCGGCGCGGAAGGCCGGGTAGGGCAGCTCGGGGGCGATGTCGACCACACAGGTCCGTTCCAGGACCGGCAGCGTGTTCGGGCAGGACGCCGGGGAGTAGTCGGCGTGCCCGCCGGCCCAGCCGTGCGGGTCGATCCGCGGGTGGTGGGTGCGGCGTTCGAGCACCGGCCACCACCGGGTGAAGACGTGACGTCCGGAGTCGGCGAGCAGCCGGGCGGTGCGTCGGCGGGCGAAGTCCGCGGCCTGCGCGGGGTCCTCGAAGCGCAGCGCGAGCCCGACCGCGGAGGCCTCGTCGTGGTGCGGGGCGACGGTGAAACCGCGCAGCGGGCTCGACAGCAGGGCGTCGAGCACCACGGCGCGACGGCGACGGCGCAGCTCCAGCTGGCGGTCCAGCCGACGCATCTGGGGCCGCAGTACCGCCGCGGTCAGTTCGGACATCTTCAGGTTGAGCCCCACGAACAGCGGCTCGTCGGTGCGGGTCCAGCCGTCGCGCTCGTAGGCGCCCAGGTCGTGGTAGTACAGCGCCCTGGTCGCGGTGCGCGAGTCGTCGGTGAGCATCATCCCGCCCTCACCGGCCTTGACGTTCTTGGCCTGCTGGAAGCTGAAGGCGCCCGCGTCGCCGATCGTGCCGACCCGCCGCCCGCGGTGGGTCACCCCGACCGCCTGGGCCGCGTCCTCGATCACCGACAGGCCGTTCTCCGCGGCCAGATCGGTGAGCGCGTCCATGTCCGCGACCAGGTTCAGCATGTGGACGGGCATGATCGCGGCGGTCCGTGCGGTGATCTTGCGCTTGGCGTCGAGCGGGTCGATGGTGAGCGAGTGGTCGATGTCGACGAGGACTGGGACGGCGCCGACGGCGAGCACCGCGGCGGCCGAGGCGACCCAGGTGAACGCCGGGACGAGTACCTCGTCGCCCGGCCCGACCCCCCTGCCGACCAGGGCGCAGGTCAGTGCGGCGGTCCCGCTGGCCACCGCCAGGGCGTGCCCGGTCCCGGTGCGCTCACAGGTCTCGGCCTCCAGCCGCGCCACCTCCGACCGTCCGCCGGCGGTGTAGCGGCTCAGCTCACCGCGGGCCAGGGTGCGTACGGCCGCGGCCATCTCACGGGCACCCAGCGAGAGCATGCACACTCCGATCGTCGAATCCGTCCGGTCACGTCGGTTGTCGGTTCGTCCGGTACCGACGTGTTGTTACGCCAAACGCTGCAGTACCGGTCACCATCGGTGGGATTCACTCGAAGACAGCACAGTCGTGATCACATCAGCCACTCGTTCGGCCGAGCGTCGGCGATCGAAATATGTGACTGCGCGTATTCGCGCGCGCTGCGCCTCCGCACCGGCCGGGCCGTCGGGGCGCAGCCGGGCGACCACCGCGTCGGCGAGCGCACGCACGTCCCCGGCCGGGACGACCGTCCCGCCGTCGCCGATCGCCTCGGCCACCCCGGTCACGTCGAAGCCCACCACCGGGCGCCCGCACGCCATGGCCTCCAGCGCCACCAGCGGCATCCCCTCCCAGCGCGAAGGCAGCACCACGACGTCGGCGTCGAGGTACCAGCGGCGCGGATCGGACGTGGCGGACTCCCAGCGCACCGATCCGTCGGTCCCGGCGCTCCACGCGGCCCGCTGCGGGCCGTCGCCGACCAGCACCAGCCGGGCCGCCGGCACCGCGGTGCGGACCCACGGCCACGCCTTCAACAGCAGGTCCTGGCCCTTCTGCCGGGTGACCCGGCCCAGACACAGCACGGTCGGGACCCCGTCGGCGACCGGCCCCGGGTGCGGGGCGAACCGGTCGGTGTCGACCCCGTTGGGGACGACCATGGCGGGGGTGGTGACCCCGGCCGCGCGGCCGGCGGCCAGTTCGGCGTCGCTGACCGCGATCAGCCGGTCGGTCCACCGCGACGCGCCGCGCTCCCACGCCCGCGCGGCCGCGGCGACCGGCCCGGTGACCGCGTCGAAGGACCAGGCGTGCGGCTGGAACAGGGTCGGGATCCGGCCCCGCACGGCGAGCCGCCCGGCCAGTCCGGCCTTGGCACTGTGCAGGTGCACCAGGTCCGGCCCGACCCGGCCGACCACTCGGGCCAGCGCCCGCGCCTCGGCGGGCGTCGAGCGGCCCGGGCCGCGGCTCGCCGCCCACGGCTCGACCGGCACCCCGCCGCGGGCCAGCCGCTCGGCCAGCGGGCCGGGTGGGCAGGCGACGCGCACGTCCCATCCGCGGTCGCGCTGGTCGAGGGCGAGCTGCGCGACCACCTCGGCGACACCGGCGTCGACCGGCTGACTGACGTGCAGGACTCGGGGGGATCGACCGTCCACGACAGCACGATCGCCGTGCCGGGCGATGTCGTTAGCCGCCCGGCACGAAATTCACGCGACCGTGGCCAACCACGGCTCCCACGCCGGCAGCGGCTCGACCGCCAGCACGAGCACACCCGACCCGCTGCGCGCAGGCGGCCCCGGCGTCGCCCCCAGCGTCCAGCCGATCTCCTCGATCAGCCGGTCGGCCTTGCGGGAGTTGCAGGCCTTGCAGGCGGCGACGCAGTTCTCCCAGCTGTGCGCCCCGCCGCGGCTGCGCGGGATCACGTGGTCGATCGTGTCGGCACGTCGGCCGCAGTAGGCGCAGCGACGGCCGTCGCGGCGCAGCACCCCGGCCCGGGTCATCGGGACCGAGCGGCGGTAGGGCACCCGGACGTAGCGCGACAGGCGCAGGACCGAGGGTGCGGGGAGCGCGAGGTTCTCCGAGCGGAACTCGGCACCCTCCAGAGCTTCCTGGAGGCATTCCGCCTTGCCGGAGAGCAGCAGGCAGATGGCACGTTTGGACGTCACCACGGCCAGCGGTTCGAAGCTGGCGTTGAGGAGCAGGACCCGGGACCCCACCGGGACGTGAGCCGTGGTCGGCGGCTCGGTCCCGGGTGCCGGGACGGGATCGTCGGGGAGCGGATCGACCATCCGCAGATCTCCACCCGAGATCATCTCGGCACCACCGGGGACGGGTTGTCGGTACGGCACGCGACCACCTCCGCGAACGCTCGAGGTCCGGATGTAGTCGACCATACGGAAGGTGGGTTACGCGAGTGTGATAACCGAACCGACGCCGGGTGTCCCGTCGGTTCCCGACGGCCGGATCAGCCTCGTAGGGCGCCGATCACGTCCGCGAGGAGGTCGTCGGTGTCCTCGACACCGCAGGACAGCCGCACCAGGCCGTCGGGCACCGCGTCGCCCCAGCGGGCCCGCCGGTCCGCGGCGGTGCGCAGCCCGCCGAAGCTCGTCGCCGAGTCGACCAGCGTCGTGCGGGCCAGGAAGTCCGAGACGGCGTGGGTGTCGGCCAGGGTGAACCGCAGGATCCCGTTCCAGCGCCGCATCTGGGTCCGGGCGAGCACGTGCGACGGGTCGTCGGCCAGCCCTGGCCAGCGCACGTCGTGCACGCCCGGGGTCTCCCGCAGCGCGACGGCGAGCGCGCGGGCGTTCTCGGCCTGCCGGGCCAGCCGCAGGTCCAGGGTGCCGAGCCCGCGCAGCGCCAGCCAGGTCTCCATCGGCCCGGCGATCGCGCCGCCGCGGGTGCGGAAGGCGCGGACCCGCTCGTGGTGCACCGGGTCGGCCGCGGACACGTGCCCGAGCAGCAGGTCCCCGTGCCCGGACAGCGCCTTGGTGTCGCTGGCGACGACGAGGTCCGCCCCGAGCGCGAGCGGCTGCTGCCCGAGCGGGGTGCACGTGGTGTTGTCGACGGCGACGACCGCCCCGGCCGCGTGGGCGGCGGCGGCGACCGCGGCGACGTCGCAGACCTCCAGGCCGGGGTTCGACGGCGTCTCCAGCATCACCAGCGCGGGCCGGTGCCGGGCGATCGCCGAGGCCCAGTCGCCCGCGGTCGCGCAGTAGGCGACCGGCACCCCGAGCGGGGCGAGCTCCTCGTCGGCGAGCAGGCGCGCGACGTAGTAGCCGTCGCTGGGCAGCAGCACGCCGCGCCCGGTGCCGGTGAAGGCGCGCAGGACGGCCGCGACCGTGGCCATCCCGGACGGGAACACCGTGCACGGCCCGCCGTCGAGCTCACCCACCGCGGCCTCGAACTCCCGCCACGTCGGGTTGTCCGCGCGGGCGTAGAAGTCCGCGCCCGGGTCGGCCTCCTCCGGGCGCCCGAGGTGGTACGTGCTGGTCAGCACCGGTCCGCGGTGGACCGGGTCGCCCACGGTGTGGGCGTCGTGCTCTCCGCCGCGCACGCAGCGGGTGCCGTCTCCGAGCATGGGGTTCACTCCGGCTTCGGGGCCCGGGAGATCAGTTCCTTGGCCATCTGGTGGGCGGTCATGCCCTCGTGACAGACCCGGCGCACCGCGTCGGCGATGGGCAGCTCCACCCCGGCGCGCTCACCGAGCTCGCAGATCGACAGGCAGGACTTCACGCCCTCGGCGACCTGGCCGTGGTTGGCCCGCTCCGCCTCGGCGAGGCTCGCGCCGCGGCCCAGCTGCTCGCCGAAGGTGCGGTTGCGCGACAGCGGGGAGCTGCACGTCGCCACCAGGTCGCCCATGCCGGCCAGGCCGGCGAAGGTCAGCGGCGAGGCACCGAGCGCCATCCCGAGCCGGGACATCTCGGCCAGCCCGCGGGTGATCAGCGACGCCCGCGAGTTGTCGCCCAGCCCCATCCCGGACGCGACGCCGACCGCCAGCGCGATCACGTTCTTGCCCGCCCCGCCCAGCTCCGCCCCGACGACGTCGGTGTTGGTGTAGGCGCGGAAGTAGCCGGTCGCGCAGGCGGTCTGCAGCGCCACGGCGCGGTCGTGGTCCTCGCAGGCGATGACGGTGGCCGTCGGCTGCTCGTGCGCGATCTCCGCGGCCAGGTTCGGCCCGGAGACGACCGCGAGCCGGTCCACCCCGACGCCGGTGACGTCGTCGATGACCTCGGTCATCCGCTTGAGCGTCCCCAGCTCGACGCCCTTGGCCAGGCTGGTGACGGTGACCCCGGCCGGGACCAGGTCGCGCCAGCGCTCCAGGTTGTCGCGCAGCGACTGCGACGGGACCGCGAGGATCACCGCGTCGGCCCCGTCGAGGGCCTCGGCCGCGTCGTGGGTGGCCCGCAGCGTGTCCGGCAGCGCGACGTCGGACAGGTAGTCGGGGTTGCGCCGGTCGGCGTTGACCGCGTCGGCCACCTCGCGCCGCCGCGCCCACAGCCGCACGTCGCGGCCGGCGTCGCCGAGGACCTTCGCGAACGCGGTGCCCCAGCTGCCCGCGCCGAGCACGGCGACGCGGTGGATCGAGTGCACGGGCTCGTTGACCGGACGCTCCCCGAACGACGGGGCCGGGGGGATGCTCATCGGCCCGCCCCGCTCTCCGGGCGGCGGCGGTAGAACTCCTCCGGCGCGTCCTCCTCGCGGACCTCGGCGAGCAGCTCCCGCACCCGGCCCATGATCAGGTCGGTGACCTCGCGCAGGACGTGGGCGTCCAGCGGGCGCCCGCGGTAGGCGCTCAGGTCCACCGGGTCACCCGCGCGCAGCACGACGTCGGTGCGCGGCAGCGGGCGGAACTTCTTCTCGTAGCCGTTCAGGACCTCGCGGGTCCCCCAGTGCACCATCGGGATGACCGGCACGTCCGAGGCCAGCGCCATCCGCGCGACGCCGGTGCGCGAGCGCATCGGCCACCCGTCGGGGTCACGGGTGATCGTGCCCTCCGGGTAGATGATGACGATCTTGCCGTCGGCCAGGGCCTGCGTCCCGGCGGCCAGGCTCTGCTGGGCGTCGGCGGAGTCGCGGTAGACCGGGATCTGCCCCGAGCCGCGCAGCACCTGCCCGAGCACCGGTACCTGCCACAGGCTGCTCTTGGCCAGGAACCGGGGCACCCGCCCCGCGCTGTGCACGTAGGTCCCGGTGTGGATCGGGTCCAGGTGGGAGATGTGGTTGCCGACCAGCAGCGCGCCGCCGCGGGCCGGGAGGTGCTCACGGCCCTGGTAGCGCGGCCGGCCGGTGAGCCAGCCGATCGAGTAGAAGAACGGGACGGCGAAACCGACCCAGAATCCGCCCTTCTCGCGTGCCACCGGCGGCCTCCTCCTGCCCGCCTCTGCGGCGGGACGTGGGGTCGTCGCGGATCGGGATGATCCGGATCTCGTCCGTGGAGTCTCCCCACAGGGGCTCCACGGTGTCACGCGGGGTGCCAGACTGGGGCCGTGACCCTGCGGGTGGACCTGGTCGTACCGGTGAAGCCGCTGCCCCGCGCCAAGACCCGGCTGCGCGGTGCCGCCGACGACGGGGTGGGTGATCTCGACGCGCACCAGCGGCTCGCGCTGGCCCTGGCCCGCGACACCGTCGCCGCCGCCGTCGCCGCGACCGCGGTCCGGCACGTGCTGGTGATCTCCTCGGACCCGGCGGTGGCGATGGAGGTGGGCGCGCTCGGCGCGGAGGTCGTCACCGACCCCGGCCGCCGGCTCAACGGCGCGCTGCGCCACGGTGCCGCGCTGCTGCGCTCGCGCGACCCGCACGTCGCGCTGGGGGCGCTGCAGGCCGACCTGCCCGCGCTGCGCCCGGCCGAGCTCGACGACGCCGTCGCCGCGGCCGCCGTGCTGTTCGCCGCCGGCACGACCCGGGCCTTCCAGCCCGACGCCCCCGGCGAGGGCACCACGCTGCTGCTCGTCGCCCCGGGGCACGATCTCGACCCGCACTTCGGCCGCGGGTCCGCCGCCCGGCACGGCGCCTCCGGGGCCCGCCCGCTGCCCGGTGAGCGTCCCGGTCTGCGCCGCGACGTCGACACCGCCGCCGACCTCGACGACGCCGTCGCCCTCGGGGTGGGCGCGTGGACCCGGGCCGTGGTCGACGCCCGGCACCCGCCGCCCGCCGCACCTCACCCACCCGGATGTCCCCCGCCCGGTGACGCCGTCGCCCGACGGTGTGGCACACCACGTACGTGACATCGCCGGGCGGGGCCGTGTCCCCGTGGACGGTTGCGGAACGGTACGAAACAATCGTGACGTGAGTGACGACTCGGCGACCCCGGACGGACGGAACGGCACCTCCGCGCACCCGGGGGGCCGTCCCCGGACGACGGCGCGCCGTGCCCCGCGTCCGGCGTCGCGGCGGCTGCACACCGCGAGCCGCAGCGTCACCGACCAGGCACCGTCCGCGGAGATCCCGGCCCAGCAGCACGCGCCGTCGGGCCCCGCGGCGCCGTCCGCGCCGCCGGCCGCCGCGCCGTCGCAGGTCCAGGGGGCCGCCCCGATCGCGCCGCCCGCGGGGGCGACCGCCCCGGCGTCGACGATGGCCGAGCTGCTCCCCGAGGACCGCTACCTCAACCGCGAGCTGTCCTGGCTCGACTTCAACGCCCGGGTGCTGGCCCTGGCCGAGGACTCCAGCCAGCCGCTGCTGGAGCGCGCGAAGTTCCTCGCGATCTTCGCCTCCAACCTCGACGAGTTCTACATGGTCCGGGTCGCGGGCCTGAAGCGCCGCGACGAGACCGGCCTGTCCGTGCGCAGCGCCGACGGCCTCACCCCGCGCCAGCAGCTGGCCCGGATCACCGAGCGGAGCCGCGCGCTGTCGCGGGCGCACGCCGAGGTGTTCAGGGACGAACTGCTCCCCGAGCTCGACGCGGCCGGCGTCCACCTGCGCAGCTGGGAGGACCTGACCGACGCCGAGCGCCTGCGGCTGTCGGACTACTTCACCGAGACGGTGTTCCCGGTGCTCACCCCGCTCGCGGTGGACCCGGCGCACCCGTTCCCCTACATCTCCGGGCTGTCGCTCAACCTCGCGGTGACCGTCCGCGACCCCGAGGGCCGCACCGAGCGGTTCGCCCGGGTGAAGGTGCCGAACAACGTGCCCCGCCTGGTGACGGTCGACCCGCCGGACACCGACACCCGCGCCGGGAACCGGCAGGTCACGTTCCTGCCGATCGAGGACCTCATCTCCGCGCACCTCGGGGACCTGTTCACCGGCATGGAGGTCACCGAGGTCCACCCGTTCCGGGTCACGCGCAACGCGGACCTGGAGGTCGAGGAGGACCGCGACGAGGACCTCCTGCAGGCCCTGGAGCGGGAGCTGGCCCGGCGCCGGTTCGGCCCGCCGGTCCGCCTCGAGGTGCTCGACACGATGTCCGAGCACGTGCTGGAGCTGCTGCTGCGCGAGCTCGACGTGGACCCGAACGACGTCGTCACCGTCCCCGGGCTGCTCGACCTCACCGGCCTGTGGCAGGTGCACGGGGTCAACCGCCCCGACCTGAAGGACGAGCCGTTCCGCCCCGCGACGCACCCGGCGTTCGCCGAGCGGGAGACCCCACGCAGCGTGTTCGCGACCCTGCGCGAGGGCGACGTGCTCGTGCACCACCCCTACGACTCGTTCTCGACGTCGGTGCAGCGCTTCATCGAGCAGGCCGCCGCCGACCCGAACGTCCTCGCGATCAAGCAGACCCTCTACCGCACCTCCGGTGACTCCCCGATCGTCAACGCCCTGATCGACGCCGCCGAGGCGGGCAAGCAGGTCGTCGCGCTGGTCGAGATCAAGGCCCGGTTCGACGAGCAGGCCAACATCCGCTGGGCGCGCGAGCTGGAGAAGGCCGGCGTGCACGTCGTCTACGGCCTGGTGGGGCTCAAGACGCACTGCAAGACCTGCCTGGTCGTGCGCCAGGAGGGGTCGGAGATCCGCCGCTACTGCCACATCGGCACCGGCAACTACAACCCGAAGACCGCGCGGCTCTACGAGGACGTCGGCGTGCTCACCGCCGACCCGACCATCGGCGCGGACCTCACCGACCTGTTCAACTCCCTCACCGGCTACTCGCGGCAGACCTCCTACCGGAGCCTGCTCGTCGCGCCGTACGGGATCCGCCGCGGCATCGTGCGCCGCATCGACGACGAGATCGAGGCGCACCTGTCCGGCGAGTCCGGCGCGCGGGTGCAGATCAAGGCGAACTCGCTGGTCGACGAGGCCATCATCGACGCCTGCTACCGGGCGTCGCAGGCGGGCGTGCCGGTCGACATCGTGGTGCGCGGCATCTGCGCGATCGTCCCCGGGCGGCCGGGACTCAGCGAGAACATCACCGTCCGGTCGATCCTGGGGCCGTTCCTGGAGCACTCCCGGGTGCTGCACTTCGGCTCGGCCGACGAGTACTGGATCGGCTCGGCGGACATGATGCACCGCAACCTCGACCGCCGGGTCGAGGTGATGCTGCGGGTCGCCGACCCGAAGCTGGCCGACCAGCTCGGCGCGATGTTCGACTCCTGCCTGGACCCGGCGACGCGCTGCTGGACGCTCGGGCCGGACGGGACCTGGTCGCCGTCGCCCGCGCCGGGCTCGGAGAACATCCGGGTCCGCGACCACCAGGTCGAGATGATGAACTCCCGCCGCGGCAGCAGCGAGGACTGATGCTGTCCGCACAGCTCCGGACCGACGGCGCCGAGGTCGACCCGGCGGGGATCGCCGACGTCGTCGCGGCCGGGACGGTGCCGTGGCGCCGCGCGGACGACGGCACCGTCGAGGTGGCCCTGGTCCACCGCCCCCGCTACGACGACTGGTCCTGGCCCAAGGGCCACCAGGACCCGGGCGAGGCGCTGACCCTGACCGCGCTGCGCGAGACCGCCGAGGAGTCGCACCTGGGGTGCCGCCTCGGCGCCCGGCTCGGCCACACCGCGTACACCGTGCCCGGCAGGGGCCCCAAGGTCGTGCACTACTGGGCCGCCGAGGCGGTCCGCGACCACGGCTTCACCGTCACCGACGAGACCGACGACCTGCGCTGGCTGCCCCGCGACGAGGCCGCCGCGCTGCTCACCCGCCCGGCCGACGCCGACCTGCTGGACCGGCTCGACCGGGTGGGGCCGCCGTCGTCGACGGTGGTGCTCGTGCGGCACGCCAAGGCGGGCAGCCGGACCGCCTGGGAGGGCGACGACGACCTGCGCCCCCTGTCCGGCACCGGGTTCACCCAGGCCAACCGGCTCGCGGACTTCCTCGGCCGCTTCGGCCCGGACCGGCTCGCGACCGCCCCGCCGCTGCGCTGCGGCCAGACGATCGAGCCGTACGCCCTCGCGTCCGGCGCGGGCGAACCGGACGTGGAGCCGCTGCTCGGCGAGCACGGCTACTGGGTCTCCCCCGCCGACGGCCTGGCCCGCTTCCGCACCCTCGCGGCGCAGGCCGGCGTGACGCTGCTGTGCAGCCAGGGCGGGGTCATCCCGGACGTCGTCGGGCACCTGCTCGCCGCCGCGGGCCGGCCCCCCGACCCCGACCTGCCCTCGCACAAGGCCAGCACCTGGGTCCTGGGCTTCGGCGCCGACGGCGCCCTGCTGTCGGCCGACTACTACCGCCGCCCACCCTCCTGACCCGCCGCGCCGTCCCGCACCCGGCGTCCCCGGGTCCGTGCCGCTCGTCGATCAGTACCTGAGTGCTGTTCGTCCCCGGGCCGGCAGCACTGGTGCACTGATCGACCGGGATCGGAGGCGCGCTCCCGGCGGCGGAGTGTGCGATCGCGAACGGGTGCACCGGTTCCGGCCCGCCGGGCGCGGGCCGGGGTGCAGGGTGCGCGGGTGGAGGAGCCGTTCCGGGGGTCGGAGGCCGTCGCGCGCGGGATCGTCACGCCGGGGCGGCTGCGCGGGCCACGGTTCGTGCGCCTGCTCCCCGACGTGTACGTGTCCGCCGCGGTCCCCGTGACGCCGGTGCTCCGGGCCCGCGCCGCATCGATCCACGCCGGACCCCTCGGTGCGGCGTCGGCCTACTCGGCGGCCGAGATCCTCGGCGCGTCCTGCGGACCGTGGGGTGCACCGGCCGAGCTCGTCGCACCACGGCGGATCCGGCCCCGCCCGGACCTGCTCGCCCACCAGGGCGTCCCGCTCGAACCCGGTCTCTGCGACGGAGTCCGGGTCACCTCGCCCCGCGCCACGGCGTGGGAGCTGTGCCGGCGGCTCGATCTCGTCGACGCCGTCGTCGCCCTCGACGCGCTCGCCGCTCGGAGACGGGACCGGCCGGTGTTCGTCCCGGTGCGGGGCACCCCGGCACCCGAGCAGCGGCAGCTGTCCCGGATGACGGCGCCGTGCCCCGGCTTCGACCCCGCCGACCTGCTGGTCCTGCGGTCGCTCCACCCGCACGTACGGGGCTCGGCCCGGCTGGACCGGGTCGTCGCACTCGCCGACCCGCGCGCGGAGTCCCCGCCCGAGACCCGGCTACGGCTGTTGCTCGTGCTCGCCGGGCTCCCGGTCCCACAGGTCCAGTTCCCGCTGTACGACGGCCGGAGCCGCCCCTGGGCGCGGTTCGACCTCGCCTACCCCGACGCCCTGCTCGCGATCGAGTACGACGGCACCCACCACGACGACCCGCTCGACCGCATCCGCGACATCCGCACCGCGGCGCTGGGATGGCAGACCCTCCGGATCACCGCCGACGGACTCACCCGCAACGCCGGTCGCACCGTCGGGACGGTCCGCGCCCTGCTCGCCCAACGGACCCGTCTCGCACCCCGCTGAACCACACCGCGCCGCGTGACAGGTCCCCGCTCGGCTCCCTGCTCGACGCCGACCGCCCTCCCCCGGTCCCGCCCGCGCCACCACCGTGCCGCGCGCGCTCCCCGTCGATCAGTACATGAGCGTTGCCGCGTTCCGGCCGGGCAGCGCTCATGTACTGATCGACACACGAACGGGGTGAGGGGGCCGGGGCGGCACAGTGCGCGGCGGGGCAGGGCGGGGCGGCACGGTGCGCAGCGGGGTGCGGAGCGCGGACGCGGAGCACGAACGCAGAGCACGAACGCGGAGCACGAACGCAGAGCACGAACGCAGGACACGAACGCAGGACACGAACGCAGGACACGAACGCGGAGCAGGGCAGCGCCACGAGGCCGGGGCAGGGCGGCGCCACAAGGCCGGGGCATACGCCGGAGCGCCCGGCGGGCCCGTGCCGAGCCCCAGGGCGCCCACCGGCCGGAAGCTCAGTCGATCAGTACATGAGCGCTGTCCACACCCGCTCGAACAGCACTCGTGTACTGATCGACGCACCCGCGGTAGCGCTGGGCGGTGAGTACAGGACAGCGTGGCGGGAGTGGAGGGCGCACGTGGGCCGCACCGGCACGACGGCACGACGAGGCCGCAGGCGGTAGGCCGACGTGATGCGGCGGGGCGCGACGACACCGCTGCGCGGGGCGGCGGTACACGAGACGGCGCTGCACGGGGCGGCGCGGCAGGTACAGCGCGGTGCGGGCAGCACGGTGCGGGCACGGCGGAACACCGCGGCACAGCACAGGGCGGCGCCGACCACGGGCAGTGCGGTGGCGCGGCTACTTCTCCGCAGCGGCCTTCCGTCGGGCCGGCTTCCTCGCCGACGCGGCCGCCTTCCTCGGGGCAGCCGCCTTCTTCGCCGGAGCGGCCGGAGCGGCCGGAGCCGCCGCGGTCTCCGGGGGGATCGTCTTGCGGGTCGCGGTGCTGCGGCCGTTGCCCGTCGCGGCCCGCTCGGTACGGCGGGGGGCGCTGGTCGCGTTCGCGGCGGCGGCCTCGCTGGCGGCCACCCGCTCCTTGAAGGCGGCGCCGGGCCGGAACGACGGCACCACGGTCTCCCCGACGGGCACCGTCTCCCCGGTCCGCGGGTTGCGGGCGGTGCGCGGTGCGCGTCGTCGCGGCTCGAAGACACCGAACCCGGTCAGGGTGACGGTCTCACCACGGCCGACCGCGTCCACGATCACCTCGACCATCGCGTCGACGGCCGACGTGGCGGCACGACGGTCTCCGAGCCGGGCGGTCAGCGCATCGACGAGCTGAGCCTTGTTCATGGTCACGAAAGGTAAGGCTGCGCCCCTGCCGCGCACCAGATCCCGACGCGAGTCCAGGTCGCATACCGTCCACCAGTACAGGTCCGAACGGGTGATCACGGCAACATCTGTCGGAGCACGGTGACCACCCGTGTCGGTTCAGGCCAGGGTGCGTGGCATCCGGGCGGGCCGGGTTCCCTCGAACGCGGTGATGTCGGCCTCGTGCCGCAGGGTGAGTCCGATGTCGTCGAGACCCTCCCGCAGCCGCCACCGGGCGTAGTCGTCGATCTCGAACGGCACGGTCAGGTCGCCGGCCTGCACGGTCTTCTCACCCAGGTCCACGGTGATCTCCGTGCCGGGCTCGGTCTCGAGCTTCTTCCAGATCAGCTCGACGTCGGGCTGGGCGACCTCGGCGGCCACCAGACCCGCCTTCGCCGAGTTGCCGCGGAAGATGTCGGCGAACCGCGACGAGATGACGACCCGGAAGCCGTAGTCCATCAGCGCCCAGACCGCGTGCTCACGCGAGGAGCCGGTGCCGAAGTCCGGGCCCGCGACGAGCACCGACCCCCGGTCGAAGGGCTCGTTGTTGAGCACGAACGACGGGTCGTCGCGCCAGGCGGAGAACAGGCCGTCCTCGAAGCCGGTGCGGGTGACCCGCTTGAGGTAGACGGCCGGGATGATCTGGTCGGTGTCCACGTTGGACCAGCGCAGCGGCACGCCGATCCCGGTGTGGGTGTCGAACTTCTCCATCAGTCCAGGTCCTCCGGGCTGCTCAGCGTGCCGCGCACGGCGGTCGCGGCGGCGACCAGCGGCGACACCAGGTGGGTACGACCGCCCTTGCCCTGCCGCCCCTCGAAGTTGCGGTTCGAGGTGGACGCGCAGCGCTCACCGGGCGCGAGCTGGTCGGGGTTCATGCCCAGGCACATCGAACAGCCCGCGGAGCGCCACTCGGCGCCCGCGGAGGTGAAGACCTTGTCCAGGCCCTCCTCCTCGGCCTGGAAGCGCACCCGCATCGACCCCGGGACGACGAGCATCCGCACGCCCTTCGCGACCGAGCGCCCGTCGAGGACCTCCGCGACCGAGCGCAGGTCCTCGATCCGGCCGTTGGTGCAGGAGCCGACGAACACCGCGTCGACGGGCACCTCCCGCAGCGGGGTCCCACCGGTGAGGCCCATGTAGGACAGCGCCTTCTCCACCGCGGCGCGCTCGCCGTCGTCGGAGATGGCGGCCGGGTCGGGCACGGACCCGCCCAGCGGCAGGCCCTGGCCGGGGTTGGTGCCCCAGGTGACGAACGGGGTGAGCTCGTCGGCGTCGATCCGCACGACCCGGTCGAACTCGGCGCCGTCGTCGGTGCGCAGGGACCGCCAGTCGGCGACGGCGGCGTCCCAGTCCTCGCCGGCCGGGGCGTGCTCGCGGCCCTCGAGGTAGGCGAAGGTCGTGTCGTCCGGGGCGATCATGCCGGCGCGGGCGCCGGCCTCGATCGACATGTTGCAGACCGTCATCCGGGCCTCCATCGAGAGGTTCTCGATGACGTTGCCCCGGTACTCCAGTACGTGACCCTGCCCGCCGCCGGTCCCGATCCGTGCGATCACGGCGAGGATGACGTCCTTGGAGGTGACGCCCGGGCGCAGCGTGCCGTCGGCGCTGGTCACCTCGATCGCCATCGTCCGGAACGGCTTGAGCGGCAGCGTCTGGGTGGCGAGCACGTGCTCGACCTCGGAGGTGCCTATACCGAACGCCATCGCGCCGAACGCGCCGTGGGTGGAGGTGTGGGAGTCCCCGCAGACCACCGTGGTGCCCGGCTGGGTCAGCCCCAGCTGCGGCCCGACCACGTGGACGATCCCCTGCTCGGGGTCGTTCATCGGGTGCAGGCGGACACCGAACTCCTCGCAGTTGCGACGGAGGGTCTCCACCTGGGTCCGCGAGACCTCGTCCGCGATCGGGGCGAGGACGTCGAGGGTCGGGACGTTGTGGTCCTCGGTGGCGATGGTGAGGTCCGGACGGCGCACCGGACGGGCCGCGAGCCGGAGCCCGTCGAACGCCTGCGGGCTCGTGACCTCGTGCACCAGGTGCAGGTCGATGTAGAGCAGGTCGGGCTCGTCGCCCTCGCCCTTGCGGACGAGGTGCCGGTCCCAGACCTTCTCGGCCAGCGTGCGCGGCTTCTCTGCGGTGGTCACGCCCGCCTCCTCTGTGATCTGGTCGATGGGATTCGACGTGGACTTCCCAGATCGTGGGAAGTTAGTATCGGAACGTGGGACAGTCTAGCGGGATCGGCGTGCTCGACAAGGCCGTGGGGGTTCTCCGGGCGACGGCGGAGGGGCCGTGCGGCCTGGCGGAGCTCTGTGAGCGCACCGGCCTGCCCCGGGCCACGGCCCACCGGCTCGCCGTCGGGCTCGAGGCGCACGGGATGCTGCTGCGCACACCGGACGGGCGCTGGCACCCCGGCCCGACCCTCGGCCAGCTCGCGGGCGGGCGGCCGGACCCGCTGCTCGACGCCGCGGCCGCCGTCCTGCCCCGGCTGCGCGACATCACCGGCGAGAGCGTCCAGCTCTACCGGCGCGACGGGATCCACCGCATCTGCATCGCGCACGCCGAGCCGCCGTCCGGCCTGCGGGACACCGTGCCCGTCGGGTCCCGGCTGCCGATGACCGCGGGCTCCGGGGCGAAGGTGCTCGCCGCCTGGTGCGAGCCGGCCACCCAGCGGCTCATCCTCGCCGACGCGAGCTTCTCCGAGCGCGTGCTCGTCGACGTCCGCCGCCGCGGCTGGGCACAGAGCGTCGCCGAACGCGAGGCCGGGGTGGCGTCGGTGTCGGCCCCGGTGCGCGACGCGGCGGGCCAGGTCGTCGCCGCCGTCTCGGTGTCCGGGCCGGTGGACCGGATCGGACGCCGTCCGGGGGTCCGCTGGGCCGCCGACCTGCTCGCCGCGGCCGACGCGCTGCAGCACCGACTCACCTGATCGGCCCCCGGCCGCGGCACCGACGCGACTGAGGTGACGGTTCCGGGCTCCACTACCGTGTGGAGGTCCGGCACCGGGCCGGACCCTTCGGACATGGTCGGCACACCGGGGAGACGATGGGTTACCTGCTGGGCATCGACGTCGGCACCACCCGCACCGCGGCTGCGGTCATCGGCTCCGGCACCGTCGAGATGGTCACGCTCGGTGACCATTCGGTCGACATCCCGTCCGTGGTCTACGTGGCGCCCGACGGTGGGCTGTTGTTCGGCGAGGCCGCCGAGCGCCGTGCGCTGACCGAGCCGGACCGCGTCGCCCGCGAGTTCAAGCGGCGCATCGGCGACCCGACGCCGATCCCGCTGGGCGAGCGGTCCTTCGCCCCCGAGCAGCTGTCCGCGCTGCTGGCCGAGCACGTCGTCGACGTCGTCGCGCGCACCGAGGGCGGCGCGCCCGAGCGCATCGCGGTGACCCACCCGGCGTCCTGGGGCACACACAAGTGCGACCTGTTCGCCGCGGCCCTGGCCGACCGCGGGCTGACCGTCACCTTCCTCACCGAGCCGCAGGCCGCCGCGCTGCACTACGCGACGAACGAGCGGGTCGAACCCGGCGCGACCGTCGCCGTCTACGACCTGGGCGGCGGGACCTTCGACGCCGCCGTCGTGCGCAAGGAGGCCGCGGGCGGCGGGTTCACGCTGCTCGGCAGGCCCGAGGGCGTCGAGCAGCTCGGTGGCGCCGACTTCGACCAGGCCGTCGTCGACCACGTGCGCGACGCCGTCCCGGCCGCCTTCGAGGGGCTCGACGAGACCGACCCGAACGTCCTGTCCGCGATGGCCCGGCTGCGCCGCGACTGCCGCGAGGCCAAGGAGGGCCTGTCGGCCGACACCGAGGTCTCCATCCCGGTGTGGCTCGGCGAGGTCCGCACGACGGTGCGCCTGCACCGCAGCGACTTCGAGGAGCGCATCCGGCCCCGGCTCGAGGAGTCGGTCGAGGCGCTGCAGCGCGCGATCGCCTCGGCCGGGCTGGCCGCGTCCGGGCCGTCGGTGGTGCTGCTGGTGGGCGGGTCCTCGCGGGTCCCGCTGGTCGCCGAGCTGGTCTCCACCGGGCTCGGGCGTCCCGTACAGGTCGACGCGGACCCGAAGAACACCATCGCGAAGGGCGCCGTCGTCGCGCTCGGGCCGGCCGACCCCGTGCCCGGCACCGGCTCGGGTGGGTTCGGCGCGGTGTCGGCGAGCAGCGGTCTCGCGCTGGCCCCCGACCCCGGCCCGCTGCCCTGGGAGAACCCGGACCCGGTCACCGACCGGGTGCCGACCGGCGGCACGACCCAGCTCGACGGCGACCGCACCGCCTACCTCGAGGGCGCCCGCGCCGACCCGCCCACCGACCGCTTCCCCGTCGTGCCGCCGGTGGGCTACGACCGGACCGCCGTGCACGGCTACGGCGGGTACGGCGGCTACGACGACGGCGAGACCACCGTCGCGCCCGGGCCCGGACCGGTCCGCCGCTCCCCCGCGCTGCTCATCGGCGCCGGCGGGGTCGTCGCGGCTCTGGCCGTGCTGGGCGCGGTGTTCCTCTGGCCGCAGGACCACTCGATCGGCAACGCGATCCCCAACCTGCCCGCGACGCCGACGACCACCGAGGCCCCGCCCCCGACGACCGTCGAGGAGGAGCCGGTCCGCCAGCCGGAGCGGACCCGGGAGCGCTCCACCGAGGCCGTCCCGACGACGACCGACGCCCCGATCCCGGTACCGCCGCCGGTCGTGACCACGCCCAGCGAGCCGCCGAGCAGCCCGCCGAGCTCGCCGCCGTCGAGTCCGCCGAGCTCACCGCCCTCGGAACCGTCGAGCTCGCCCCCCTCGGAACCTGCACCGAACCCCTGACCCGGGCGCCCGCCGGCCGTCCGGAGCCGTCGTGCAGGTGACGGTGCATCCCCCGGCCCACCGGCCGCGCCCCGGGCGACGACCATGATCACCACGAGTGAGGGGTCCGGTGCCGGATGTGGCACCGGACCCCTCACCCGATGCGATCACCGGACCCACCCCGAGGGCAGGATCGGATCGTCGTCCTCCCGACACACAGCCGGGTCCGGCATCAGGACCCGGTCCCCCGGCCCGGAGTGACCCGGACCGTGCCGCCCGGGCCTCCTCGTCGCCGGGACCGCTGCGGGGGTGCCCGGGGCACAGCGGGGTGCGTCCGGCCGTGCCCGGAAGGGACCCGACACGACGAAGGCCCCGCTCCGTGGAGCGGGGCCTTCGTGGAGTAGTCCCGACGGGATTTGAACCCGCGCTACCGCCTTGAGAGGGCGGCGTCCTAGGCCGCTAGACGACGGGACCAGGACAGTCGGCTCGATCTCGAGTGCGGACCCCTGCGAGGGAGTCCGTGGTAGTCCCGACGGGATTTGAACCCGCGCTACCGCCTTGAGAGGGCGGCGTCCTAGGCCGCTAGACGACGGGACCATGGACGAGACCGTGCCGATTGTCAGAAATCATCATTCCGGAGAACTCGTGATTTCCGCTGGGGTACCAGGACTCGAACCTAGACTAACTGAACCAGAATCAGTCGTGCTGCCAATTACACCATACCCCATCGAAAAGCGGGCCCCGTTCCGGAGCGAGGCCCGCTCTCCGTTGATGTAGGTACTCTAACCCATGTCCCGGGAGCGTCTGACACCGGCCCCCAGGCGGGCGAGGGACCGCTCGCGGCCCAGCAGCTCCATGCTCTCGTAGAGCGGCGGGGACACCGTGCGGCCGCTGATGGCGACGCGGACGGGGGCGAACGCCTTCCGCGGCTTGAGCCCCAGTCCGTCCACGAGCGAGGTCTTGAGCGACTCCTCGATCGCGGCGGCCGACCACTCCGGCAGGTCCGCGAGCCCGGCGACGGCGGCCTCCAGCACCGGGGCCGCGTCGGCGCCCAGGTTCTTCGCGGCGGCGTCGTCGTCGGGAGTGAAGGTGTCCTCGTCACGGAACAGGAAGGCCAGCATCCGGGCCGCGTCGGACAGCACCTGGCTGCGCTCCTGCACCAGCGGCGCGGCGGCGGCGAGCACCGCGCGGTCGGGGTCGGTGACCCCCTCGGCGGCGAGGTGGGGCACGACGCGCTCGGCGAAGTCGTCGGGGGCGAGCAGGCGCAGGTGCGCGGCGTTGATCGCCTCGGCCTTCTTCAGGTCGAAGCGGGCGGCGTTGCTCGACACCCGGGACACGTCGAAGGCGGCGACCATCTCGTCGAGGGAGAACACGTCGCGGTCCTCGGCGATCGACCAGCCGAGCAGCGCGAGGTAGTTGAGCAGCCCCTCCGGCACGAACCCGCGGTCACGGTAGTGGAACAGGTTCGACTGCGGGTCCCGCTTGGACAGCTTGCGGTTGCCCTCGCCGGTGACCAGCGGGAGGTGTGCGTAGGTGAAGGGGCCGTGGCCGATGCCGACCCGGGCCAGCGCCTCCAGCAGCGCGATCTGCCGCGGGGTGGAGGCCAGCAGGTCCTCCCCGCGCAGGACGTGCGTGATCTCCATCAGCGCGTCGTCGACCGGGTTGGTCAGCGGGTACAGCGGGGTGCCGTCGCCGCGGGCCAGCACGAAGTCGGGCACCTGCCCGGCCCGGAACGTGATCTCGCCGCGGACGAGGTCGGTGAAGCTGAGGTCGTGGTCGGGCATGCGCAGCCGGTAGACCGGGGCGCGCCCCTCGGCGCGGAACGCGGCGCGCTGGTCGTCGGTGAGGTCGCGGTCGGCGTTGTCGTAGCCGAGCTTGGGGTCGCGGCCCGCGGCGCGGTGCCGGGCCTCGATCTCCTCGGCGTTGGAGAACGACTCGTAGACCTCGCCGGCGTCGATCAGCCGGCGCAGGGCGTCGGCGTAGACCTCGCCGCGCTCGCTCTGCCGGTACGGCCCGTGCGGGCCGCCCTTCTCGACGCCCTCGTCCCAGTCGAGGCCGAGCCAGTCCAGCGCGTCGAGCAGGGCCCGGTAGGACTCGTCGGAGTCGCGGGAGGCGTCGGTGTCCTCGATCCGGAACACCAGGGCCCCGCCGTGGTGACGGGCGTGGGCCCAGTTGAACAGGGCGGTGCGGATGAGGCCGACGTGCGGGGTACCGGTGGGCGACGGGGAGAACCGCACCCGGACCTGGGCTGGAGTACTCATGGTCGGTCCAGCGTATCGACCCCGTACTGCGGGGTGGTGCACGCGGGCGCCGGATGGACCATGGTGGGGGCAGTCGCGGCGCACCGGAGCGCCGTGCGACGTGAGGAGGGAACCCCGTGTTCCAGTTGACCGCTCTCTACAACCACCCCGAGGACGTCGCCGCGTTCGACACGCACTACGACACGGTGCACGCGCCGCTGGCACGGAAGATCCCCGGCCTGGCGCGGTTCACGGTCTCCCGGCCCGCACCGGGTCCGGACGGGGCGGCGCCGGCGTACCACCTGGTGGCCGTGCTGGAGTTCCCGGACGCGGCCGCGTTCCAGTCCGGCATGGGCGGCGAGGAGGGGCAGGCGGCCGTCGCCGACCTCGAGAACTTCGCGGGCGCCGGGGTGTCCCTGCTGACCGGGCCGTCGGACCAGATCTGAACCGGTGGGTGGCCGCCGGGTTCCGGCCGCCACCCGTCCCGCGTCAGTTGGTGGCGACCTCACGGCTCGACACGAGCGCGGCGAGCCGGTCCCCGATCGAGGAGGTGTTGCCCGTCGCCGCGTGGTCCCGGGTGGCCAGGTCGAACGCGACCGCGGCCTCGATGCGGCGGGCCGAGTCACGCTGGCCCATGTGGTCGAGCAGCAGCGCGACCGACAGCACGGCGGCCGTCGGGTCGGCGATGCCCTGGCCCGCGATGTCCGGGGCGGAGCCGTGCACCGGCTCGAACATCGACGGGTTGGTACGGCTGGCGTCGATGTTGCCGCTGGCCGCCAGGCCGATGCCGCCGGTGACCGCCGCCGCCAGGTCGGTGAGGATGTCGCCGAACAGGTTGTCGGTGACGATCACGTCGTACCGGCCCGGGTCGGTGACCAGGTGGATCGTGGTCGAGTCGACGTGCTGGTAGGCCACCGACACCTCGGGGTACTCCAGCGACACCTCCTCGACGATCCGCGACCACAGCGCACCGGCGAAGGTCAGGACGTTGGTCTTGTGGACCAGCGTCAGATGCTTCTTCGGCCGCCGCTGGGCGCGGGCGAACGCGTCGCGCACGACACGGTCGATGCCGAACGCGGTGTTCTGGCTGACCTCGGTCGCGATCTCGTGCGGGGTGTCCTTGCGGAGCAGGCCACCGGTGCCGACGTACGGACCCTCGGTCCCCTCGCGCACGACCACCAGGTCGATCTCCGGGTTGCCGGCCAGCGGCCCGCGCACCCCGGGGTAGAGCCGCGCGGGGCGCAGGTTCACGTGGTGGTCCAGCTCGAAGCGCAGACGCAGGAGCAGGCCGCGCTCGAGGATGCCGCTGGGCACCGACGGGTCGCCGACCGCGCCCAGCAGGATCGCGTCGTGCTGCTTGATCTCGGTCAGCACCGTCTCCGGGAGCAGCTCGCCCGTGGAGTGCCAGCGGGCGGCACCGAGGTCGTACTCGGTCGTCTCCACGTCGCGGGCGACCTCGCCCAGGACCTTGAGTGCCTCGTTGATCACTTCCGGGCCGATGCCGTCACCGGGGATGACCGCAAGGCGCATGACCTCGTCCTCTCGTCGTACTGCTGGCCGCACGCTACCGCCTGCCGACGCAGGGTCATCGTTCGGCCACCCGGTGGGATGGTCCCGTCCGGGTGACGCGTGCGCCGCACGCGGTCGGAGGACCGGCGACACGCGGCCGTTCCGGGGACTCCGGCCCGTTCCCGGGGGTGGGACGCCCGGCGCGGCCGTCACCCGTCCGGATGGTGGGCGGGGAAGAAGCGCGGCGACGGCGTCGTTGCCCCGGACGTGCCCACGCCCGATCGCCCGCTGCGTCGCCTCGGCTTCCTCACCATCGGTTCCTTCGACGGCGACGACCCCCGCCCCGGACACGAGACGACCCTGGAGATGATCGCCCTCGGCGAGCGTCTGGGCTTCGACTCGGCCTTCGTCCGGCACCGTCACCTGCAGTTCGGCATCTCCTCGCCGGTCGCTGTGCTCGCCGCCGCGACCCAGCGGACGTCGAGGATCGAGTTGGGGACGGCCGTGGTGCCGCTGGGCTGGGAGAACCCGCTGCGCCTCGCCGAGGACCTCGCGACGGTCGACGTGCTCTCCGGCGGCCGGCTGAACCCGGGCGTCTCGGTCGGGCCGCCGATGCAGTGGGAGCACGTGCGGGACGCGCTCTACCCGGACACCGCCGACGTCGAGGACTTCGGCCGGGAGCGGGTGTCGCGGCTGCTGCGCCTGGTGCGCGGGGAGCGGGCGAGCACCTTCTCGGGGACGGTCGGGATCGAGGCGTTCTCCGAGCGGGTGCAGCCGCACTCCCCCGGCCTGGCCGGGCGCATGTGGTACGGGGCGGGCAGCGACTCGTCCGCCGTCTGGGCCGCGGGGCAGGGGCTGAACCTGCTGACGAGCAACGTGGTGCGCTCCGGTGGGGAGACCGACTTCGCCGCGATCCAGTCCCGGCAGATCCGGGCCTACCGCGCGGCGAACCCCGCGGGGCGCGTGTCGCAGGGCCTGGTCGTCGTCCCGACCGACTCCGCGACGCCCGCCCAGCGCGAGCGCTACGCCGCCTACGCCCGCGAGCGCGACGCCCGGGTCGGCGTCCCGCAGGGCCCGGCCGGGCTGCTGTTCGCCCGCGACCTGGTCGGCACCTCCGCCGCGATCGCCGAGCGGCTGTGGGCCGACGCCGGGTTCCGGGAGGTCGACGAGGCGGTGTTCGCGCTGCCGTTCGGCTTCCCGCACGACGACTACGTCCAGATCGTCACCGACATCGCCGGCGCGCTCGGACCGGCGCTGGGCTGGGCCCCGCGCGGCTGACCCGGCGGCCGGGGCACGGTCGCCCCGGGCTCGGGCGCGCGGCAGCGCCCGGCGGGCCGGGTCAGGTCCGCTCGTGGCGGGCGGACACGATCCCGCGCCGCGGCGGGTCCGCGCAGGAGAGTTCCCGCGACACGGGACGTCAGTCGTCGAACGAGATCAGCCGGATCGTCCGGGCGCCGACCGAGGCGCCGATCGGCTCCAGCACCGCCGGGTCGATCTGGCGATCCACCCGCAGCAGCATGACGGCGTCGGTGCCGTCGGTGGTCTGCGAGATCTGGGCGGCCTCGATGTTGACCGCGGCCTCCCCCAGCAGCGACCCGACCCGGCCCATCACACCGGGGCGGTCGGCGTACTCCAGCAGCACGACCTCGCCCTCGGCGCGCAGGTCGAAGTGCCGTCCGTTGATCTCGACGAGCTTCTCGACCTCGGCGCGGCCGGTCAGGGTGCCGGACACGGTGACCTTCTCGCCGTCGGGCATGGCGCCGCGCAGCTGCACCACGCTGCGGTGGTTGGCGCTCTCCGGGCTGGTGGTGATCTCCACGGTGACCCCGCGCTCCTCGGCGAGCTGGGGCACGTTCACGAACGTCACCTGGTCCTCGACGACGTGGGTGAACACCCCGCGCAGCGCAGCCAGGCCGAGGACCTGGACGTCGGTGTTCGCGAGCTCGCCCGCCACGTCGACGGTGACCGAGGTCGGGGTGCGCCCGGCGACGGCGTGCAGCGTGGTGCCGAGCTTCTGCACCAGCGGCAGCCAGGGCCGGACCTCCTCCCCGACGGCCCCGTGGATCTGCACGTTGACCGCGTCGGGCACGAACTCCCCGGCCAGGGCCAGCTGCACCGAGCGGGCCACGTCGGTGCCCGCCCGGTCCTGCGCCTCGGTGGTGGAGGCCCCCAGGTGCGGGGTGACGACGACGTTCTCCAGCTCGAACAGCGGGCTCGACGTCGTCGGCTCGGTGACGTAGACGTCGATCCCGGCGCCGCCGACGTGCCCCGAGCGGACCGCCTCGGCGAGCGCGTCCTCGTCGACGAGACCGCCGCGGGCGGCGTTCACGACGAGCACGCCCGGCCTGGTCAGCGCGAGCTGGTCCTTGCCGATCAGGCCGAGGGTCTCGGGGGTCTTCGGCAGGTGCACCGTGATCATGTCGGCGGTGCGGAGCAGGTCGTCGAGGCTCATCAGCTCGATGCCGAGCTGCGCGGCCCGCGACGGGGCGATGTAGGGGTCGTAGGCGACCAGCGTCATGCCGAACGCGGCGAGCCGCTGCGCGACGAGCTGCCCGATCTTGCCGAGCCCGACGATGCCCGCGGTCTTGCCGTTCAACTCGACCCCGCCGTAGGACGAGCGCTTCCACGCCCCGGAGCGCAGTGCGGCGTCCGCCGGCGGGATGTGGCGCGCGGTCGCGAGCAGCAGCGCGATGGCGTGCTCGGCGGCGGAGACGATGTTCGAGGTCGGGGCGTTGACGACCATCACCCCGCGCGCGGTGGCCGCGGGGACGTCGACGTTGTCCAGGCCGACCCCGGCCCGGGCGACGACCTTGAGGCGGCCGGCCGCGGCGAGCGCCTCGGCGTCGACGGTGGTGGCGGACCGGACCAGCAGCGCGTCGGCGTCGGCGAGCGCCGCCAGGAGCGCGGGGCGGTCGGTGCCGTCGACGTGGCGGATCTCGACGCCGTCACCGAGCAGCTCGACGGCGGAGGGCGCGAGCGTCTCCGCGAGCAGGACGACGGGACGGTGGTCGGTGGCTGCGGTGCTCACGGTGTGCGAGTGCTCCCCGAGGTCGGTGCGCGAACGTCGACCATCCTAGGACCGCGGGGGCCGTCGTGGCCCCGGGCGCACGGACAGGTCGCCGCCCGGCACGCCCGGAACGCGCGAAACCCCCGCCCGGTGTCGCCGGTACGGGGGTTCCACGTCGTCCGGTCCGGATGGGTGCGTCAGGACCCGGACGTCCGCGGGCCGTCTGGGGCCCGCGCGATTCATCCTGCCGGACGCGTCCGGCGGGAGATCACTTGGCCTTCTCGCCCACCCAGCTCATGAGACCGCGGAGCTTCTCGCCGACCTGCTCGATCGGGTGCTCGGCGCCCTGCTGCTGCAGCTTGGTGTAGTTGCCGCGGCCCGCCTCGTCCTCGGCCACCCACTCGCGGGCGAAGGTGCCGTCCTGGATCTCGCCCAGGATCTTCTGCATCTCGGCCTTGACCGCGGGCGTGATGACGCGCGGGCCGCGGGTGAGGTCGCCGTACTCGGCGGTGTCGGAGATCGAGAAGCGCTCGTTGGCGATGCCGCCCTCGTACATGAGGTCGACGATCAGCTTGAGCTCGTGCAGGCACTCGAAGTAGGCGATCTCCGGGGCGTAGCCCGCCTCGGTCAGCACCTCGAAGCCGGTCTGGACCAGCGCGGCGGCACCGCCGCAGAGGACGGCCTGCTCACCGAACAGGTCGGTCTCGGTCTCCTCGGTGAAGGTGGTCTCGATGACGCCCGCGCGGGCGCCGCCGATCCCGGCCGCGTAGGAGAGCGCGAGCGCCTTGGCGTTGCCCGAGGCGTCCTGCTCCACGGCGATCAGGGCGGGGACGCCCTTGCCGTCGACGAACTGGCGGCGGACCAGGTGGCCCGGGCCCTTCGGCGCGACCATGGCCACGTCGACGTTCGCCGGGGGCTTGATCAGCTCGAAGCGGATGTTGAAGCCGTGGCCGAAGAACAGCGCGTCGCCGTCCTTCAGGTTCGGCTCGATGTCCTGCGAGTAGATGAAGCGCTGCTTGGTGTCCGGCGCCAGGACCATGATCACGTCGGCCCAGGCGGAGACCTCGGCCGGCGTGCCGACCTCGAGGCCCTCGTCCGCGGCCTTCTGCCGCGACTTCGACCCCTCGGGCAGACCGATCTTCACCTCGACCCCGGAGTCGCGCAGGGACAGCGAGTGCGCGTGCCCCTGGGAGCCGTAGCCGATCACGGCGACCTTGCGGCCCTGGATGATCGACAGGTCGGCGTCGGCGTCGTAGTAGATGTTGACACTCATGGCTCTGGGACGGTTCCTCTCGGAGGTTGTGTAGCGACGACTGTCTAGCGGACGGCCGCGGCGGTGATGGACCGGGGGCCGCGGCCGACGGCCACCATCCCGGACTTCACCATCTCGCGGATCCCGTAGGGCTCCAGCATGCGCAGGAGCGCGTTGAGCTTGTCGGCCGACCCGGTGGCCTCGACCGTGACCGCCTCCGGGGAGACGTCGACGACCTTGGCGCGGAACAGCTGCACGGTCTCGACGACCTGGCTGCGCACCGTGGCGTCGGCCCGGACCTTGACCAGCAGCAGCTCGCGCTGCACCGAGGCGTCCGGCTCCAGCTCGACGATCTTGATGACGTGCACCAGCTTGTTGAGCTGCTTGGTGACCTGCTCCATCGGGAGCTCGTCCACCTCGACGACGATCGTCATCCGGGACACGTCGGGGTGCTCGGTCGGGCCGACCGCGAGCGAATTGATGTTGAACCCGCGCCGCGAGAACAGCCCGGAGACCCGGGCCAGGACACCCGGCTTGTCCTCGACCAGGACCGAGAGGGTGTGGAGCTCGCTCACTTCTCGCCCTCCAGGGCCTGCTCGGTGACGTCGGCGACCGCGTCGACCGACGCGGCCAGCTCGTCGTGCTCGAACTCCGGCCGGATGTCGCGCCGGACGTTGATCTCGTCGTTGCTCATGCCCGCGGCGACCATCGGCCACACCTGGGCGTCGGCGCCGACGACGAACTCCACGACGACCGGCCGGTCGTTGATCTGCATGGCCTGGTGGATGACCCGGTCGACGTCCTCCTTGGACTCGACCCGCAGCCCCTCGCAGCCCATCGCCTGCGCGAGCATCGGGAAGTCCGGGATGCGCAGCTTGTGGGTGTTGAGGTCGGTGTTGGAGTACCGCTCGCCGTAGAAGAGGTTCTGCCACTGGCGGACCATGCCGAGGTTGCCGTTGTTGATGACGGCGACCTTGATCGGGATGCCCTCGATCGCGCAGGTGGCGAGCTCCTGGTTGGTCATCTGGAAGCAGCCGTCGCCGTCGATGCACCAGACGACGGCGTCCGGCTCACCGACCTTGGCGCCCATCGCGGCCGGGACCGCGTAGCCCATGGTCCCGAGCCCGCCGGAGTTCAGCCAGGTCCGCGGCTTCTCGTACTTGACGAACTGCGCGGCCCACATCTGGTGCTGGCCGACGCCCGCGGTGTAGATCGCGTCCGGCCCGGCGATCGCGCCGATCCGCTCGATCACGTACTGCGGCGAGAGCGCGCCGTCGGTCGGCTCGTCGTAGCCGAGCGGATAGCGGTCGCGCAGCCCGCCGACCTGCTTCCACCAGGACGACAGATCCGGCTCACCGTGCTCGGCACGGTCCGCGCGGACGGCCTCGACCAGGTCCGCCAGGACCTCCTTGCAGTCCCCGACGATCGGCACGTCGGCGCGCCGGTTCTTGGAGATCTCGGCCGGGTCGATGTCGGCGTGGATGATCTTCGCGCCGGGGGCGAAGCTCGACAGCTTGCCGGTGACCCGGTCGTCGAACCGGGAGCCGAGTGCGACCAGCAGGTCGGACCGCTGCATCGCCGCGACCGCGGCGACGGTGCCGTGCATCCCGGGCATGCCCAGGTGCAGCGGGTGGCTGTCGGGGAACACACCGCGCGCCATCAGGGTGGTGACGACGGGCGCCCCGGTCAGCTCGGCCAGCTCCCTGAGCTCCTCGGCGGCCTCGGCCTTGAGGACGCCGCCGCCGACGTAGAGCACCGGCTTGGCCGACTCGCGGATGAGCCGGGCGGCCTCGCGGATCTGCTTGCCGTGCGGCCGGGTCGTCGGCCGGTAGCCGGGCAGCTGCAGCTCCGGGGGCCAGGAGAACGTGGTCTGCTCCTGCAGCACGTCCTTCGGGATGTCCACCAGGACCGGGCCGGGCCGGCCGGTGGACGCCAGGTGGAAGGCCTCGGCGATCGCGCGCGGGATCTCCCTCGCCTCGGTCACCAGCATGTTGTGCTTGGTCACCGGCATGGTGATGCCGGTGATGTCGGCCTCCTGGAAGGCGTCGGTGCCGATCAGCGGACGGGTCTGCTGACCCGTGATGGCCACCAGCGGCACCGAGTCCATGTGGGCGTCCGCGATCGGGGTGACCAGGTTCGTGGCCCCCGGCCCGGACGTCGCCATGCAGACCCCGACCCTGCCGGTGGCCTGCGCGTAGCCGGTCGCCGCGTGTCCGGCGCCCTGCTCGTGGCGGACGAGGATGTGGCGCACCTTCGTCGAGTCCAGGAGCGGGTCGTAGGCGGGCAGGATCGTCCCGCCGGGCAGCCCGAAGACGACCTCGCAGCCGATCTCCTCGAGCGAACGCACCAGGGACTGGGCGCCGGTCATGGGCTCGTCCACGACGCGCGGGCCGGGCACGGTGGTCTCACCGGGTGCCGGGGCCGCGCTGCGGGACGTGCCGGAGGCCGCGGACCGGCCGGGCGGCGGGCCCGGCTTCGGGCCGGGCGAGCCGGGCTTGGCGGGGACGGTGGTCATCTGGGTCTGCCTCGCTGGAGATCGTGTCGATCAGATGCCGGACATGGGCTGGACTCGGAGCTGGACATGAAAAAACCCCCGCCGCCCGGTGCTCCGGGCGCTGCGAGGGTGAGCGCGTCGTCGTTCGAGAAGGTCGAACTCAGGCGACGACGCGCCCAAGAAGTACGGGAATTCGAACGGCGAACATGCATCGACGCTAGCACGCGTCCCACGGACGGAGTCAAACGACCCCACCCGTCCGGGCGGTCGGGTCACGGTCCGGATTTGTCACACTGGGGTCGTGAGCAGCACCGACGACCGCGCCGTCCCCGCCGACACCACCTCCGCCGACCCGCGGCGGGCCACGGAGGCGTCCCAGCAGGTGGACGGCGAGCTGGCGTGGACCCCCCGGGTCCGCGACGAGGGCCGCAAGCTCCGCGTGGGCTCGCGCGCGCTGGTGTTCAAGCCGAGCCGGCTGACCATCTTCGCCATCCTGGTCGCGGTCGTCGGGTCGACGCCGCTGGTGTTCAGCCTGCCGTGGTTCTGGGTCGCGCTGCTGGCCCCGGCCGCGGCGATCGCCTGGATCCTGCGGGTCCGCACCACCGTGGACCCGGAGACGGTCACGGCGCGCGGCGCGTTCTCCTCCCGCACCGTGGCCTGGGACGACGTGCGCGGTCTGCGGATCGGCTCGCGCTCGCGGGTCAGCGCGGTGCTGGGCGAGGACGACGACCTCGTCCTGCCCGCGGTGCACGCGCGCGACCTGCCGGCGCTCTCCGTCGCCAGCGGCGGCCGGTTCGCCGACCCGGCCGCGGTGACCGACCCGGAGGATCCGGCCGAGGGTCACTGACGTCCGTCGCTGGGCGTACGGTTGCGGGCGATCGGCCCGCCGGCCGGCGGGACGCGACCCGCCCCGCCGCCGTCGCGCCGCACCCCCGGGCGGCTCGTGCCCACGCTCCGCGACGCGCCCACCGGGGTCCCCCCACGAACCACCACGGAAGACCCGGCTGGAGAAGACCGATGCCCGCCCTGCGTTCCCGCGTCACCACCCACGGTCGCAACGCCGCCGGAGCGCGTTCGCTCTGGCGCGCGACCGGCATGGGCGACGACGACTTCGGCAAGCCGATCGTCGCGATCGCCAACTCCTACACCCAGTTCGTGCCCGGACACGTGCACCTCAAGGACATGGGTGATCTGGTCGCCGGGGCCATCAAGGAGGCGGGCGGGGTCGCCAAGGAGTTCAACACGATCGCCGTCGACGACGGCATCGCGATGGGCCACGGCGGGATGCTCTACTCGCTGCCGAGCCGCGAGATCATCGCCGACGCGGTCGAGTACATGGTCAACGGCCACGCGGCCGACGCCCTGGTGTGCATCTCCAACTGCGACAAGATCACGCCGGGCATGCTGAACGCCGCGATGCGGCTGAACATCCCGACCGTGTTCGTCTCCGGCGGACCGATGGAGGCCGGCAAGGCGGTCGTCGTCGGCGGGGTCGCGCAGGCGCCCACCGACCTGATCACCGCGATCTCGGCGTCCGCGTCGTCCGAGGTGGACGAGGCCGGCCTGGCCGAGGTCGAGCGCTCGGCCTGCCCGACCTGCGGGTCCTGCTCCGGGATGTTCACCGCGAACTCGATGAACTGCCTCACCGAGGCGCTCGGGCTCTCGCTGCCGGGCAACGGTTCCACGCTGGCCACGCACGCCGCGCGCCGCGAGCTGTTCCTGAACGCCGGGCGCACCGTGATGGATCTGGCGACCCGCTGGTACCGCGACGACGACGCGTCCGCGCTGCCCCGCAACATCGCCACCCGCGAGGCGTTCGAGAACGCGATGGCGCTCGACGTCGCGATGGGCGGCTCCACCAACACGGTGCTGCACATCCTGGCCGCCGCGCAGGAGGGCGAGATCGACTTCGACCTCGCCGCGATCGACGCGATCTCCCGGCGGGTGCCGTGCCTGAGCAAGGTCGCGCCGAACTCGGACTACCACATGGAGGACGTCCACCGGGCCGGTGGCATCCCCGCCCTGCTGGGCGAGCTGTGGCGGGCCGGGCTGCTCAACACCGGGGTGCGCTCGGTGCACTCGCCGTCGCTGGAGCAGTGGCTGACCGAGTGGGACGTCCGGTCGTCGGCCCCGTCGGAGACCGCGGTCGAGCTCTACCACGCCGCGCCGGGCGGGGTCCGGACCACGCAGGCGTTCTCGACGGAGAACCGCTGGTCCTCCCTCGACACCGACGCGGCGGGCGGGTGCATCCGGGACCTCGAGCACGCCTACTCCGCCGACGGCGGCCTGGCCGTGCTGCGCGGGAACCTCTCGGTCGACGGCGCCGTGATCAAGACCGCGGGCATCCCCGAGGACATCTGGGAGTTCGAGGGCCCGGCCGTGGTGCTGGAGAGCCAGGAGGACGCCGTCTCGGCGATCCTCAAGAAGGAGATCAAGCCCGGCGACGTGCTGGTCATCCGCTACGAGGGACCCTCGGGCGGGCCGGGCATGCAGGAGATGCTGCACCCGACCGCGTTCCTCAAGGGTGCCGGGCTGGGCAAGGTCTGCGCACTGATCACCGACGGCCGGTTCTCCGGTGGCTCGTCGGGCATCTCGGTCGGCCACATCTCCCCCGAGGCCGCCGCCGGCGGCACGATCGGGCTGGTGGAGAACGGCGACCGGGTCCGGCTCGACGTCCGCGCCCGGTCCCTGGAGCTGCTCGTCGACGCCGAGGTGCTCGCCGACCGGCGCGCCAAGATGGAGTCCTCCGAGCGGCCCTGGCAGCCCGTCGACCGCCAGCGCGTCGTGTCGAAGGCCCTGCGCGCCTACGCCCACATGGCGACCAGCGCCGACACCGGGGCGGTCCGCCGCATCCCCTGACCACCCCGCCCCCTCCTCCCTCGCGCGCCACCCCGCCCCGTCGCGCACTCATGGAGCAAAAGCCTCGTGCCACCGTGCATGAGCTCCATGAGTGCGGACCCGGAGGGGAGGTGCGCGCAGGGCACGGCGGGGCGGCGCCCGTGGGGATAGGTTGGTTGGCATGGCTATCGGAACCCGCCGTCTCGGCGACCTGACCGTCTCCGCCCAGGGCCTGGGCTGCATGGGCATGAGCCAGGCCTACGGCGACACCTCCGACCGCACCGAGTCGATCGCGACGATCCACCGCGCGCTCGACCTCGGCGTCACGCTGCTCGACACCGCGAACGTCTACGGCGACGGCGCCAACGAGGAACTCGTGGGCGCCGCGATCGCCGACCGCCGCGACCGCGTCGTCCTGGCGACGAAGTTCGGCATCGTGCGCGACGCGGACGGCAACCAGGGCGCGCAGGGCGACCCCGCCTACGTGAGGACGTGCGTCGAGGCGTCGCTGCGCCGGCTCGGGGTCGACCACATCGACCTCTACTACCAGCACCGCGTCGACCCGGACACGCCGATCGAGGAGACCGTCGGCGCGCTCGCCGGGCTGGTCGAGGAGGGGAAGATCCGCCACTACGGGCTCTCCGAGTGCGGCGCGGACACCGTCCGCCGCGCCCACGCCGTGCACCCGCCCGCCGCCGTGCAGTCGGAGTGGTCGCTGTGGACCCGCGGCATCGAGGAGTCCGTCGCGCCCACCTGCGCCGAGCTCGGGATCGGCGTGGTGCCCTTCTCCCCGCTCGGCCGCGGCTTCCTGACCGGCGCGATCACCTCCACCGGGCAGTTCCCCGAGGGCGACATGCGCCGCGGGCTCCCCCGCTTCTCCGACGACAACCTGGCAGCCAACCTGGCCATCGTCGACGCCCTGAAGGTCATCGCGGAGCGCCGCGGCGTGACGGCCGGGCAGCTCGCGCTGGCCTGGGTGCAGAGCCGCGGCGAGCACGTCGTGCCGATCCCGGGGACCAAGCGGCGGACCTACCTGGAGCAGAACGTCGAGGCCGTCGCGCTGGAGCTGTCCGCGGACGAGCTGGCCGAGATCGAGGCGGCCGCCCCGTCGTCGGCGGTGGCCGGGGAGCGCTACCCGGCGCACCTGCAGCGCAACGTCGGCCGCTGAGCAGGGCGCCCGGCCGCCGTCTCAGCCGGAGGCGGCGGCCGCGGCGCGGCGCTGTCCCGCGGCCTGCGCCCGCCGGGCGTACAGCACGGTCCAGCCGATCAGCGCGCCCAGCACCACGAGCGGGACGACGGCGTTCACCACCACCGTCGTCCCGACCGGGAGCCGGTAGGTCAGCACGATCCGCACGACCGCCTCGGCGACCAGCACCACGCCCCACACCGCGGTGAGCACGCGCTGGGTGCGGCGGAACCCGGCGTACCGCCAGAGCCCGTCCCACCAGGCGACGCGTCGCGGGTCGCCGCCGGTGGCGAAGCGGCGTCCGAAGTAGAACATCAGCGGGCGCGGGAGCAGCACCAGCGAGCCCAGCAGGACCAGGCCGAGCGCGCCCGTCGTCGCCGACTCCTTGAGCAGCAGGATCCGCGGGTCGGAGAACAGCAGACCGACCACGGCGCCGACCACCAGGAACACCAGCACGAGCGCCCCGAACTCGTCGACCCGGCGGCTGCGCAGCCAGGTGATCCCGATGTCGAGCAGCGGCCCGACGCTCCCGGCGAGCAGGGCCGGGACGGGCCCGATCCCGCGGTCGGTGAGGACGTCGTAGACCACCACGGGCACCGCGACGCTCAGCACGATCATCTGTGCCCAGGACAGCGCCTGCCCCGTCCCGCTCCGGCCCGCTGCCTCTACCATCGGTTCCCCCGAACTGGACGGAATGGTTCACGACCGTGAGCAGAAGTGTAGAGCTGGGCGCGCTGGTGGCAAGGCGCAACCCGACGAGCGGTGTGGTCGCGTCGCTGCTGCGCGTCGCCGGCCGCGACGAGCTGCCCGCCGCCGTGCTCGTCGGACTGCTGGGCGATCTCGGCATGCGCGAGCCCGCCGCGCGACGGCTGCTGGCCCGGATGCGCGAGGACGGCCAGCTCGCGGGCCGGCGCGACGGGCGCGCCGTGCACCTGCGCCTCGACGGCCCGTTCGGGGCGGCCGTGCGGCGTCTCGGCGACGACCTCGGCGCCCGCCCGCCGGAGTGGACGGGCGCGTTCCAGGCCCTCCTGCACGCCGTGCCGGAGCAGGAACGGGCCTACCGGGACCGGTTGCGCCGCACGGCCGTCCTCGCCGGGTACGGGGTGCTGCAGCCGGGGGTGCTCATCGCCGCGACCGACCGCTCCGGCGATCTCGCCGACGTGCTGGGCGACGCGCCGCCCGGCGCCCGGGTGCTCGTCGCCGAGCTCGCCGTGGACACCGCCGAGGCGGCCCGCGTCGCGGTCGGGGCGTGGGACCTCGACGGCGTCGCAGCGGTCCTGCGCGGGCACCGCGACCGGCTGGCCGCGGCCGCGGCGACCCCGCCCGCCGGGGGCGCGGACGGGCTGCGACAGCTCGTCGAGCTGACGAACCCGGTGTTCGTCGACCTGGTCCGGGCGCCCGGGCTGCCCACCGCCCTGCTCCCGCCGGACTGGCCGGCCCAGGACGTCGTCCGTCGGCTGACCGCGGTGCTGGCCCGGTACGTCCCGCCGGCGCGGGCCCACGTCCGGTCGCGGCTCCACGCGGCCGGCGTGCGGTGACGCAGCACCGGTGACGCAGCACCGGTGACGGCGGTGAACGGCGGCGCCGTCGGCCCGGCACGGACGGACCCGATGTTTGCCGGTCCCCCCGGACCGGACATCCGTCGGGGAGGAGCGCCACCCGCGCCACGGCGGGACGCCGGGCACACCCCGTCCCCGCCACCCCGCAACGGAAGGAAGTCATGAGCACCTACGTGACGACGAACCCCGCCACCGGCCGGACCGAGAAGGAGTTCCCGCAGCTCGACGACGCGGCGGTGGACCAGGTCCTGACCCGGGTCACCGACGCCTACCCCGGGTGGCGTGCGACCCCGGTCGCGGAGCGGGCGCAGATCCTCGTCCGGGTGGCCGAGGCCTACGAGGCCCGCAGCGACGAGCTGGCCGCGCTGATCGCGACCGAGATGGGCAAGCCCGTCAGGGAGGCCGCGGGCGAGGTCGCGCTGGCCGCGTCGATCTACCGCTGGTACGCCGAGCACGGCCCGGACCTGCTGACCCGGGAGACCCTGGACCCGCAGGGCGCGCAGGAGTCGGTGGTGCAGACCGAGCCGATCGGGCCGCTGGTCGGCGTCATGCCGTGGAACTTCCCGTACTACCAGGTGGCCCGGTTCGTCGCGCCGAACCTGGTGGTCGGGAACACGATCGTCCTCAAGCACGCCCCGATCTGTGCCGCCTCGGCCGAGGTGATGGACGAGATCTTCCACACCGCGGGCGTCCCGGCCGACGTCTACGTCAACGTCTACGCGACCAACGAGCAGGTCGCCGACATGATCGCCGACCCGCGGATCCAGGGGATCTCGCTGACCGGCAGCGAGCGGGCCGGTGCCTCGGTCGCCGAGACGGCGGGGCGCAACCTGAAGAAGGCCGTCCTGGAGCTGGGCGGGTCGGACGCGCTCATCGTCCTCGACGACGCCGACGTCGCCGGCACCGCGAAGGTCGCCGCCCGGGCCCGCCTGATGAACGGCGGCCAGGCCTGCAACTCCCCGAAGCGGATGATCGTGCCGACCGACAAGGTCGAGGAGTTCGTGTCGGTGCTGGTCTCGACGTTCGAGGCCACCGAGCACGGCGACCCGACCGACCCCGGTACCCGGCTCGGCCCGCTGTCCTCGGTCACGGCGCGCGACGGCGTCGCCGAGCAGGTGCGTCGCGCCGTCGAGCAGGGCGCCACCCTGCACACCGGCGGCGAGGTACCCGACGGCGACGGCGCGTTCCTCCGCCCGGCCGTGCTGACCGGCGTCACCAAGGACATGGACGCCTACTCCGAGGAGATCTTCGGACCGGTGGCCGTGGTGTACGGCGTCGACTCGGTCGACGACGCGGTCACCCTGGCCAACGACGTGAGCTACGGGCTCAGCGGGTCGGTGTGGAGCGGCGACATCGAGCGCGCGCAGGAGATCGCCGACCGGCTCGAGGTGGGCATGGCCTACGTCAACGAGCACGGCACGACGCTGCCCGGCCTGCCCTTCGGCGGGGTGAAGCGCTCCGGCTTCGGTCGCGAGCTGGGCCGCTGGGGCATGGGCGAGTTCGTCAACACCCGGCTGCGTCGCACGGCCAAGCCGAAGGGCTGAGCCGGGATCAACCGCGGCGGGCGGTGGCGAGCAGGTCGCCCAGCTCGTCGAGGGCCGCGGCGGCGACCCGGACCATCGAGGTGACCCGGTCGGGGTCCTGGTGGTCGGCGGCGAACGGCAGGTACTGCACGTGCGCCGCCGCCCGCGCCCACGCCGTCTCCACCGCCACCATCACGGGCGGGTCCGGCGCGCCGAGCGCGGTGTGCAGGGTGTCGCGGTAGACCGCGGGCACCGGCGACGACGGCGCGTCGGCCGGGCCGTCGGGCGGTGGCGCGGTCAGCACCACGACGTCGAGCGACCCCACCGCGACGCGGGCGTTGCCCCAGTCCAGCAGCACCGCACCGGCCGGACCGGCGACGACGTTGCCGCGGTGGGCGTCGCCGTGGCACAGGGTGCGGGGCAGGGCGCGCAGCGCGGTACGGGCGCGGTCGTCCCCGGCCCAGGCCACCGCGGACGCGGCCGCCGTGTCGTAGCCGGCCGCCGTCAGCCGGTCCGCGGCCTGCCCGCACCGCCGCGCCCACCAGGTGTCGTCGACGACGGGGACGCCGCGCGGCCGGTTGCGCCGCCAGTGCGCGTGGACCAGCGCGAGGGTGCGCCACACGTCGTCGGGCACCGGGTCCCCGGCCGGCAGCGGCGCGCCGGGCTCGTGGTCGAGCAGCACCCAGCCGTCGCCGGAGCCGAGCATCCGCGGCAGCCGGACGGGCCCGTTCACCACCGCGACGGCGCGCAACGCGGCCGTCTCCACCGCCCCGGTGTGCTTGAGGACGACCGCGGTGCCGTCGTCGAGGTCGATCCGCTCGGCCCTGCCGGAGGCGTACCCGCCGGTCAGCGGGGTCCGTGCCCGCACCGCGAGGTCGCGACGGCGGCGCCGGGCGAGCGGGCGCAGCCACGCGTCGTCGCCGGCAGGGGTCACCGGCGCAGCACGAACAGGACCAGCAGCGCCACCGCGACCGCGACCAGCAGCGACAGCACCGACCACGGCAGCGGGCGTCGCTGGTAGGTGCGCCCGGCGTCGAGGGCGATCCGACCGGCCCCGGCGAACACCAGGGCCGCGGCCCCGGCGCCCAGCAGCAGGTCCAGCTCCAGCGCGTTCGCGCCGTCCGAGGCGAACAGCGGCACCGACAGGGCCGGCACCAGCGCCACCACCACGGCGACGCCCTTCGCCGCGAGCAGGCCCGCCGCGGCGAAGGGCGTCAGCAGCCCCAGCACGAGCAGCACGCCGAGGACCAGCTGGCCGACCGCGAGCACCCAGGCCAGCGGCCCGGCGAAGGACACGAATCCCGCGTCGGCGAGCGCGGTCGCGCTGGCGTCGAGGCCGATCCCGCCCGCGACGCCGAACAGCTTCCGTGCGCCCGCCGCGGCGAAGGACGCCCCGACGACCAGCCGCAGCACGAGCAGCCCGATGTCGGAGGAGAGGTGGGCGGGGACCGGCAGGCGCTCCGGGCGGGTCTTCTCCGCCGGTTCGTCGCCGGAGATGTTGCCCCAGTCGTACTGCTGCGTGGGCCCGCTCATGGTCGACGACAGTACCGGCGCGCGCCTAGTAGGCGCCGGTCACGAGGTTCGGCGGCGCGTCACCGGCGGCGAACGCCGCGAGCTGCTCGGCGGCGACGCCGTAGGCGCGGCGCATCGCCAGCGGCACGCTGCCGCCGACGTGCGGGGTGAGCAGCAGACCGGGCGCCGACCACAGCGGGTGGCCCGCGGGGAGCGGCTCGGGGTCGGTGACGTCGACGGCGGCCCGGATCCGCCCCGAGGTCAGCTCCGCGACCAGCGCGTCGGTGTCCACCACCGGCCCGCGGGCGCCGTTGACCAGCAGCGACCCGTCGGGCATGGCGGCCAGGAAGCCGGCGTCGACCATGCCGCGGGTCTCGCCGGTGAGCGGGACGATCAGCACGGTCGCGTCGTACTGCGGCAGCAGCGCGGGCAGCTCGTCCCAGCCGTGGACGCCGTCGCGGGCGGTGCGCCCGACCAGCGCGGTCTCCACCTCGAAGGGCTCCAGACGGGCCCGGGTCTTCTGCCCGACGTCGCCCGCGCCGACGATGAGGATCTTCTTGCCGGCCAGCTCCTCGGTCTGGTGATGGTCCCACTCGCCGCGGTCCTGGGCACGCACGAAGCGGTCCAGGTGCCGGTAGACGGCCAGCAGCACCGACACCACCCACTCGGCGGTGGCGCCGCCGTGCGCACCGCGGCCGTCGGAGAGGCCGACCCCCTCGGGCAGCTGCCCGATCCAGGTCTCGGCGCCCGCGGTGAGCAGCTGCACCAGCTCCAGGTCCGGGACCTGCTCGACGATGCCGACGGCGTCGGAGCCCGCCAGGAACGGCGCGACCAGCACGCGGGCGTGGGCGGCCTCGTCGGGCAGCGGCTTCTCCGGGTCGTAGACGACCGGGTCCAGCCCGTCCACACCGGACAGGATCTCGGCTCCGACGGTGTGCGGCACCAGCACGGTCACGGGGCTGCTCATGACGCCCGACCGTACTCACCGGGCACTCACCTCGCGGGGCCTAGCCTGGTTCCTCGTGACCGCCCGGCTGCTGCTGATCGTCGCGACGCTCGTCGTGCTGCTGGGCGGCTGCGCCACCTTCCCCGACGCGGGCTCCCGCGACTGGCGCCCGCAGGCCGAGGGCGAGGGCGAGCTCGGCGGACCGCCCCGGGTGGCCCCGGAGGAGCAGGCGCCGCCGTCGAGCCGGGCCCCGTCGCCGCAGCAGCAGGGGCCGGCGGCGGCGCCCCAGCCGTGCGTCGACCCGGACCCGCAGGTCGTCGCCGCGTGCCTGGGGCCGGTCGGGGCGGTGGCGGTGCTCCCGCAGGGCGACCGCGCACTCGTCGCCGAGCGGCGGACCGGGCGGGTGCTGGAGGTACGCCGCAACGCCACCCCGCAGCCGGTCGCGACCGTGCCGGTCGACCCGGCGGGCGGGCTGACCGGTCTGGTCCTGTCCCCCGGCTACGCCGAGGACCGCCTGCTCTACGCCCTGTCCGAGGGCCGGGTCTGGCGGATCGCGCCCGGTGAGGCGCCGAAGCCGGTGCTGGAGGGGCTGCCGCCGGGCGGGGCGCTGGCCGTCGACGCCGACGGCTCCTCGCTGCTCGTCGCCACGCCCGCCGGGACGGGCCCGCTCGCCGGGGCGGTGCTGCGGATCGACACCCTGGGCCGTCCGGCCCCGGGCAACCCCGACCGCGCCTCGCCGGTCCTGGCCCGCGGGCTCACCGCGCCGGGCGGGGTGTGCGTCGACCCCGCGGCGCGGACCACCTGGGTCACCGACCGCACCGCGGGGCGCGACGTCCTGCACCGCGTCACGCCGGGCACGCTCGGCGCGCCCGCCTGGACCTGGCCGGACCGCCCGGGCGTCGCCGGGTGCACGGTGCTGCCGGGCGCGGTCGTCGTCGCGCAGAGCACCGGCAAGGCGCTGTTCGTGCTCAACCCGGGCGCCGAGGGCACCTTCACCGGCGACCCGAAGCCGGTCCTGGAGGGCACCTACGGCCGGATCGGCCCGGTCACCCTCGCCCCGGACGGCCTGCTGTGGCTGGGGACGGTGAACCGCGACGGCGGCTCCCCCGGCGCCACCGACGACCGGGTCGTGCGCATCCAGCCGCCGACCGGTGGCGGCGCCAGCGCCATCTGACACCGCCCGGCACCGATCGGGCGCCGCAGCGGCGCCCGCGGGTGCGCGGTCTCATACGTCAGTGCGAGATCAGGCGCACCGTCCGCCGGGCCGCCACCACCCGCGGCGTCGTCGGGCAACGTCGCCGAGTCCATCCCGCGGACGTCCGTCCCGTACGCGCCGGGGCCCGGGCCGGTCGGGATCCGACCGGCCCGGGCCCGTAGCAGCTCGAGGTCAGGCCCCGACCCGCTCGACGATCAGCTCCCGGACCCGCTTGGCGTCGGCCTGGCCCTTCGTCGCCTTCATGACCGCACCGACGATCGCCCCGGCGGCCTGCACCTTGCCGCCGCGGATCTTCTCCGCGACGTCGGGCTGCTCGGCCAGCGCCGCGTCGACGGCGGCGATCAGCGCGCCCTCGTCGGAGACGACCTCCAGCCCGCGGGCCGCGACGACCTCGTCCGGGCCGCCCTCGCCGTCGAGCACGCCGTCGACGACCTGGCGGGCGAGCTTGTTGGTCAGCTCCCCCGTGGCGACCAGTTCGACCACCCGGGCGACCTGCTCCGGCGTGATCGCGAGGTCGACGAGCTCGACGGAGCGGGTGTTGGCCTGCTGGGCGAGGTAGGACACCCACCACGAGCGGGCCTCCTGCGACGGCGCACCCGCCGCGACGGTGGCCTCGACCAGCTCCAGCGCGCCGCCGTTGACCAGGTCGCGGATCTCCTCGTCGGAGATGCCCCAATCGGTCTGGATGCGCCTGCGGCGCTCCCAGGGCAGCTCGGGCAGGGTGCCGCGCAGCTCCTCGACCCACTCGGCGGACGGCGCGATCGGGACCAGGTCGGGCTCCGGGAAGTACCGGTAGTCCTCCGATGTCTCCTTGCGCCGCCCGGCGCGGGTGTGGCCGGTGGACTCGTCGAAGTGCCGGGTCTCCTGCACGATCTCACCGCCCGCGTCGAGCACGCCGGCCTGCCGGCTCATCTCGTGCCGGACCGCGCGCTCGACCGACCGCAGCGAGTTGACGTTCTTCGTCTCGGTGCGGGTGCCCAGCGCGCCGCCCTTGGGCGACAGCGACAGGTTCACGTCGGCACGCATCGAGCCCTGGTCCATCCGGACGTCGGAGACGCCCAGGGACTGGATCAGGTCGCGCAGCGCGGTGACGTAGGCGCGGGCCACCTCCGGGGCGCGGGCCCCGGTGTCCGGGATCATCCTCGTGACGATCTCGATCAGCGGGACGCCCGCCCGGTTGTAGTCGAGCAGCGAGTGGTCCGCGCCGTGGATGCGACCGTCGGAGCCGCCCACGTGCAGCGACTTGCCGGTGTCCTCCTCCATGTGCGCGCGCTCGATGCCGATCCGGACGACCTCGCCGTCGTCGAGGGTCAGGTCCAGGAACCCGCCCGTGGCGATCGGCTCGTCGTACTGGGAGGTCTGGAAGTTCTTCGGCATGTCCGGGTAGAAGTAGTTCTTCCGGGCGAACCGGCCCCACGGCGCGATCGAGCAGTTCAGCGCCAGGCCGATCCGGATCGCGGACTCCACCGCGGCCCGGTTGACCACCGGCAGCGCGCCGGGCAGACCCAGGCAGACCGGGCAGACCTGGGTGTTCGGCTCGGCGCCGAACTCCGTCGGGCAGCCGCAGAACATCTTGGTGTTCGTCGACAGCTCGACGTGCACCTCGATGCCCAGGACGGGGTCGAACCGTGCGACGACGTCGTCGAAGTCGACGAGCTCGGGCTCGGTGGTGGTCACCGGGTCACCTCCGGAACGCGCGCGATCAGCGGGCCGCCCTCGTCGGCGTCGCGGGCGGCCTCGAACGCCGCCCCGACGCGGTACATGACGGCCTCGCCGAGCGCGGGGGCCATGATCTGCAGACCGGTCGGGAGCCCCTCGGAGATCCCGTTGGGCACCGACATGCCGGCCACCCCGGCCAGGTTGGTCGGGATGGTGGCCAGGTCGTTCAGGTACATCGCCAGCGGGTCGTCGACCTTGTCCCCGATCGGGAACGGCACGGTCGGCGCGGTCGGCGACACGAGCACGTCGGCCTGGGCGAACGCCGCGTCGAAGTCCCGGCTGATGAGCGTGCGGACCTTCTGTGCCTGGCCGTAGTAGGCGTCGTAGTAGCCGCTGGACAGCGCGTAGGTGCCGAGCATGATCCGCCGCTTGACCTCGGGCCCGAAGCCCTGCTCGCGGGTGTTGGCCATGACCTCCTCCGCGGAGCGGCCCTCGGCCGCGCGCAGGCCGTAGCGCATGGCGTCGAACCGGGCGAGGTTCGACGACACCTCGCTCGGCAGGATCAGGTAGTACGCGGCCATGCCGTACTCGAAGTGCGGGCACCCGACCTCGACGATCTCCGCGCCCAGCTTCTCCAGGCTGCGCAGCGACGCGTCGAACGCCGACCGGACGCCGGGCTGGTAGCCCTCGCCGCCCAGCTCGCGCACGACGCCGACCTTCAGCCCCGACAGGTCACCGGTCGCACCCTGGCGCGCGGCCTCGACGACGGCCGGGACCGGCCGGTCGATCGAGGTCGAGTCGCGCGGGTCGTGGCCGCCGATGACCTCGTGCAGCAGCGCCGCGTCCAGCACGGTGCGCGCGCACGGCCCGCCCTGGTCCAGCGACGACGCGCAGGCGACCAGCCCGTAGCGGGAGACCTGGCCGTAGGTGGGCTTGACGCCGACGGTGCCGGTGAACGCAGCGGGCTGGCGGATCGAGCCGCCGGTGTCGGTGCCGATCGCCAGCGGCGCCTCGAACGCGGCCAGCGCCGCCGCCGAGCCGCCGCCGGAACCGCCCGGCACCCGGGTGGTGTCCCACGGGTTGCGGGTGACGCCGTACGCCGAGTGCTCGGTGGACGAGCCCATCGCGAACTCGTCCATGTTGGTCTTGCCCAGGATCGTGATCCCGGCGGCGCGCAGGCGCGCGGTGACCGTCGCGTCGTAGGGCGGCTGCCAGCCCTGGAGGATCCGCGAGCCGCAGGTGGTCGGCATGTCCGAGGTGGTGAACACGTCCTTGAGCGCCAGCGGCACCCCGGCCAGCGGGGACTCCGGTGCCTCGCCCGCGGCGATCCGCTCGTCGACCAGCGCGGCGTTCGCCAACGCGGACTCGGCACCGACGTGCAGGAACGCGTGCACCTCGCCGTCGACGGCGGCGATCCGGTCGAGGTGGGCCTGCGCGGCCTCCACGGCGGAGACCTCACGGGAGTGGATCTTCTCGGCGAGCTCGGCGGCGGTCAGCCGGATCAGGTCGCTCACTGCTCCTCCCCCAGGATCCGCGGGACGCGGAAGCGCCCGTCCTCGGCGGCCGGGGCGCCGGCGAGCGCCTGCGCCTGGTCGAGGCCGGGGCGGCGCTCGTCCGGGCGGAAGACGTTCTCCAGCGGGACGGCGTGCGAGGTCGGCGGGATGTCGTCGGCGGCGACCTCCCCGACCCGGGCCACCGACCCGATGATCACGTCGAGCTGCGACGCGAAGGTGTCCAGCTCGGAGTCGGTGACGGCCAGGCGGGCCAGCCGGGCGAGGTGTGCGACCTCGTCCCGGGTGATGACCCCGCCCGTCCGCTCCGCGGAATCGGCGGTCATGCCCCTCCTCGGGATGTGTCCGATGATGACGACGGCGGGTGGACGGTCGCGACGGTGCCGTGGCAGCGGCGACGACGGTGCGACCGCCGGTCCGGCTGCCGACACGACCCGGTCGCTCCCGCGCGCGCCGGTCTGTCCGACGAGTCTATTCCCGCCGGTCCACCGGCCGATCGCCCCCCGGTGACCGGGCGCGCACACCCCGCTGCGGGTGGCGGGTGACCGACGGGCCCGCGGGTGGCAGGATCATCGTTCCCGCCCGGAACCGCTCCCCGCCGCTCCGGTGCGGTGCACACGCGTGCCGACGAGGCGCCCGCTGCCGAGGGAGAGGATCCACTCCGTGTCGTTCCTGCTCCGGGTCGTCCTCCCGGACAAGCCCGGCAATCTCGGCGCCGTCGCCTCCGCCCTCGGCGGGGCCGGGGCGGACATCCTCAGCGTGGACGTCGTGGAGCGCGGCGACGGCCAGGCGGTCGACGACATCGCCGTCGAGCTGCCGACCAACCGGCCGCCGGACGTGCTCATCACCGCCGCCGAGTCGGTGCCCGGGGTGTCGGTGGAGTCGGTGCGCCCGCACACCGGGCAGCTGGACACCCACCGCGAGCTGGAGCTGCTCGACGAGATCGCCGGCGACCACGCCCACGGGCTCGACCTGCTCGCCGCCGAGGTGCCGCGGCTGTTCCGCGCCGGCTGGGCGCTGGTCGCGGTCAGCGAGCACGGCCGCTCCTACCGGATCGCGGAGAGCTCCGCGGCGCCCGAGACCCGGTCCGGGGACCTGCCCTGGCTGCCGCTGGACCGGGCGATCGCCCTCGATGAGAGCCACTGGGTCCCCGAGCCCTGGCGGGCGATGGACACCGAGCTGGCCGCCGCGCCGTTCGGGACCGGGGTGCCGCCGAAGACGCTGGTGGTCGGGCGGCCGGGCGGGCCGGTGTTCCGGCCGTCGGAGCTGGCGCGGCTGGCGCACCTCGCGGGGATCGTCGCGACGGTGCTGAAGGCCTGACCCGCCCGCCGCCGCCCGCCGTGACCGCGGCGGGCGCGGTCCGGTCAGACCCGGATCGACAGGGCGGTGCGGACGAGGTCGTCGTTGCCGGTCGCGAGCCAGCCGTCGGGGCGCACCAGGACGTCCTCGAAGCCGATCCGGGTGTCGATGTTGACCCGGGTCGCGTACTCCAGCACCGGCCAGGCGCCCTCCTCCTCGCCGTGCAGCAGCACGGGGACGGGGGGCTGACCGAGCGCGCGCAGGATCCGGATGCCCTCGGCGACGGCGGTCTCCGGGTCGATCACCGTCGACTCCGCGATCACCCGCCGGGTCCCCGGGGGCAGCCCGTTCTGGCGGAGGGTGACGGCGTCGCCGCTGGTCCACACGCCGAGCTCGACGGCGATGCCGACCGACCACGCGGCGTGGCAGACCTCGGTCCAGCCGAGCTCGTGCACGTTGACGCCGCAGACGTCGGGCTTGCCGGAGCCGAGCCGGCCCCAGGACAGGACGGTCTCGACGCGGTCCTTCGGGTCGGGCTGGATCCAGCGCCCGGTCGGGACGCCGATCTCGATGCCCGGGGCCTCCTGGCGGATCAGCGACACGACGTCGCCGACCACGGCGGGCTCGATCGACTCGGCACCGCTGTCGTCGCGCGGGTGCACGTGCACCGAGGTGACGCCGAGCCGGGCGACGGCCCGGGCGTCACGGGCGAGATGGCGGGCCAGGGTCGGCAGCGCCGGGTGCGCGTCCGCCGGTCGTGAGCCGTTGAGCGCCGCCTGCAACACCGTGTGTTCCCCGATCCGAGTGGTCGTCCTCCCGCCGGGAGGATCCCGCCGTGCGACCGAGAGTAGGCGGTGATCGACCGCGGCCCACGTCCGGGCGCGGGCGCGCCCGGGCGACATCGACGTCCGGCCGCCGGGCCGCGCCGGACGTCGAACACGCCCGGTGAGCGGTCGCTCACCGTCGGCATGGCGCACGCCGTGTCGTCGGACGGGACGGACCGGCCGGGTGCCCGGGCCGGCGGTCAGGCGTCGGCGGCCTGCTCGCGCGCCGCGTCGGGACCGCGGTCGAGCAGGACCGAGAACCCGGCCTCGTCCAGCACCGGCACCCCGAGCTCGACGGCCTTGTCGTACTTCGAGCCGGGCGCCTCCCCCGCGACGACGAACGCCGTCTTCCTCGACACCGACCCGGCCGCGCGCCCGCCGCGGGCCATGATCGCCTCCTTGGCCTCGTCGCGGGACCAGTTCTCCATCGAGCCGGTGATCACGATCGAGAGGCCCTCCAGGAAGCGGGGCACCGAGTCGTCGACCTCGTCCTCCATCGCGACGCCCGCCGCCCGCCACTTCTGCACGACCTCGCGGTGCCAGTCGACGGAGAACCAGTCCCGCACCGCCGCCGCGATGGTCGGGCCGACGCCGTCGACCCCGGCGATCGGGGCGAGCGCCTCGGCCACGGCCTTCGCCCGGGCGCGCGCGGCCGCCCGCTCCTGCTTCGCGGCCTCGACGGCCGCGGCGTCCGCCGCCTCCGCCTCCGCGGTCTCGACGTCGCCGGTCGCCTCGGCGGCGGCGCCCTCGGCCGTCGGCGCGGCGGCCTCGGCCGCGGCGTCGTCCTCCCCCGCCGTCCCGTCGGAGACGATCGCGACCCCGGCCGCCTCGGTGCCCGTCTTCGCCTGCGCCGCGGCGCGTTCGAGGGCCTCCATCGAGCCGAACTCGCGGCCCAGCGCCTGCGCGGCGGTCGGCCCGACGTGGCGGATCGACAGTCCGACCAGCACCCGCCACAGCGGCCGGTCCTTCGCCGCCTCCAGGTTCGTGAGCAGCTTGCGGCCGTTGACCGTCAGCTCGCCCTTCTGGTTGCGGAACAGCTCGGTCCGCAGCAGGTCGTCCTCGGTCAGGGCGAACACGTCACCCTCGTCGGTCAGCACGCCCGAGGTCAGCAGCGCCACCGCGGCCTCGTAGCCGAGTCCCTCGATGTCGAACGCGCCGCGGCCCGCGACGTGGAACAGCCGCTCCCGCAGCTGCGCCGGGCAGGAGCGGGCGTTCGGACAGCGCCGGTCGACGTCGCCCGCCTTCTGCTGCACGAGCGCGGTGCCGCACTCGGGGCAGTGCGTCGGCATCACGAACTCGCGCTCGGACCCGTCGCGCACGTCGGTGACCGGGCCCAGCACCTCGGGGATGACGTCGCCGGCCTTGCGGATGACCACGCGGTCGCCGATCAGCACGCCCTTGCGGCGCACCTCGTCGGCGTTGTGCAGGGTCGCCATCTCGACGGTGGACCCGGCGACCTTGACCGGCTCCATCACCGCGAACGGGGTGACCCGGCCGGTGCGCCCGACGTTGACCCGGATGTCGAGCAGCCGCGTGGTGGCCTGCTCCGGCGGGTACTTGTAGGCGATCGCCCAGCGCGGGAACCGGGAGGTCGCACCGAGCCTGCGCTGCAGCGCCACCTCGTCGACCTTGACCACGACGCCGTCGATCTCGTGCTCGACGTCGTGCCGGTGCTCGCCCCAGTGCTCGACGTACTCGATCACCTTCTCGATGCCCTGCAGCACGGTCGTGCGCGGGGAGATCGGCAGGCCCCAGGCGACCAGCGCGTCGTAGGCGTGGGACTGGGTGTCGGGGGTGAACCCCTCCCGCTTGCCCAGGCCGTGACAGATCAGCCGCAGGTGGCGCGAGCCGGTGACCCGCGGGTCCTTCTGGCGCAGCGAGCCGGCCGCGGTGTTGCGGGGGTTCGCGAACGGCTCCTTGCCCGCCTCGACCAGCGAGGCGTTGAGCCGCTCGAAGTCCTCCAGCCGGAAGTAGACCTCGCCCCGGACCTCGACGAGCCCCGGCACCGGGAACTCGTCGGTGCCGGTGAGCTGCTCGGGCACCTCGGCCAGGGTGCGCATGTTGAGCGTGATGTCCTCGCCGGTGCGCCCGTCGCCGCGGGTCAGGGCCCGGGTGAGCCGCCCGTCGGTGTAGAGCAGGTTCACCGCGAGCCCGTCGATCTTGAGCTCGCACAGGTAGTGCAGGTCCTCACCGACCTCCTTCGTCACCCGCTCCTGCCAGGTGCGCAGGTCGTCGGGCGAGAAGGCGTTGTCCAGCGACAGCATCCGCTCGAGGTGGTCGTACGCGGTGAAGTCGGTGGAGAACGTGCCGCCGACGCGCTGGCTCGGCGAGTCCGGCGTGACCAGCTCGGGGTGTGCCTCCTCCAGCGCGAGCAGCTCGTGCCACAGCTCGTCGAACTGGCCGTCGGAGACGACCGGCGCGTCCAGCACGTAGTACCGGAACTGGTGGTCGGCCACCTCGGCCGCCAGCTGCGCGTGGCGCTCGCGGGCCTGCGGGGCGTCGGACTGGGAACTCACGACGCGCAGGTTAGCGGCGCCCCCCGACAGCCACCCGTCGCCGAGCGCTCCCGTCCGGGTGGCGGGCGCCGGACCGGCACCGGCGGGCCGGCCGCGGTGCCCCTACCGTGGCGGGGTGGACCAGGCCGCCGTGGAACTCGCGCACCGGATGTTCGACCTGGCCCGCGAGGGCGCGGCGGAGCAGCTGGCCGCCTACCTCGACGCGGGCGTCCCGGTCGGGCTGACCGATCCCAAGGGCGACACCCTGCTGATCCTCGCCGCCTACTACGGCCACGACGCCGTCGTCGCCGGCCTGCTGGCCCGCGGCGCGGAGCCGGACCACACCAACGACCGCGGCCGGACCGCGCTCGCCGCCGCGCTGTTCGCGCGGTCGGCGCCGTCGGTGACCGCGCTGCTCGCCGCGGGCGCCGACCCGCACCACGGCAGCCCGTCGGCATGGGCGACCGTCGAGCACTTCGACCTGCCCGACATGCGGGCGCTGCTGGAAGCGGGGGCCTGAGCCGTGCTGAGGCTGGGGTTCCCGGTCGTCGGCGTCGCCGACCCCGGCCGGGCCGCCGCGTTCTGGACCGCCGCGCTGCACCTGCGCGTCTCCGACGAGTGGTCGAGCCCGTCCTGGCGCACCCTGACCGGCCCCGGCGGCGACCGGGTGCTCGGCCTGATGCGCAGCGCGTCGCCGCCCGAGCCCAGGCCGCGGCTCCACCTGGACCTCCTGGTCGACACCACCGACGAGCAGGACGCCGAGGTGGCGCGGCTGCTGTCGCTGGGCGCGACCCGGCCGGCCTGGGACGGCTATCCCGCCGAGCCCGACTTCGTCGTCCTCGCCGACCCCGACGGCAACGTGTTCTGCGTGGTCGACCTGAGCCGGGCGCCGTCGTCGGGGAGTGTCGGTGGCGACGCCTAGAATGCGGGTGTGAGCACCACCGAGAGCGCGGCCCAGAGGGAGACGGCACCGTCGTCCGGAACCGCCGGCGGCGCGCGCGTCGTCGGTGAGACCGCCCGGCGGCGGACGTTCGCGGTGATCTCCCACCCCGACGCGGGCAAGTCGACGCTGACCGAGGCGCTGGCGCTGCACGCGGAGGTCATCGACTCCGCCGGTGCGGTGCACGGCAAGTCCGGCCGCAAGGGCGTCACCTCGGACTGGATGGAGATGGAGCGCGCCCGCGGCATCTCGGTGTCCTCGGCGGTGCTGCAGTTCGCCTACCGCGACTGCGTGATCAACCTGCTCGACACCCCCGGCCACGGTGACTTCTCCGAGGACACCTACCGGGTGCTCGCCGCCGTCGACGCCGCGGTGATGCTGCTCGACGCCGCGAAGGGCCTCGAGCCGCAGACCCTCAAGCTCTTCGACGTCTGCCGCTCGCGCGGCGTCCCGATCGTCACCTTCGTCAACAAGTGGGACCGGCCCGGCCGCGAGGCCCTGGAGCTGCTCGACGAGGTCGAGCAGACCATCGGCCTGCGCCCGATGCCGCTGACCTGGCCGCTGGGCATCGCCGGACAGTTCAAGGGGCTCATCGAGCGCACCACCGGCGAGTACACCGCGTTCACCCGCGCCGCGGGCGGCGCGACCAAGGCCACCGCGCAGGTCGTCGACGCCGAGACGATCGCCGCGCAGGAGCCGGAGTACTGGCAGAACGCGCAGGACGAGCTGGGTCTGCTCGACGAGATCGGCGCCGGTTTCGACGAGGAGGGCTTCCGCTCCGGCAAGGCCACCCCGGTGCTGTTCGGGTCGGCGCTGTCGAACATCGGCGTCGCCCGGCTGCTCGACTCGCTGGTCGACCTGGCCCCGCCGCCCGCCCCCCGCCCGGACGTGAAGGGCGACGACCGCCCGCTCGAGGCGCCCACCTCCGGCCTGATCTTCAAGGTCCAGGCCGGCATGGACAAGGCGCACCGCGACCGGATGGCGTTCCTGCGGATCTGCTCGGGCCGGTTCGAGCGCGGCATGGTGCTCACCCACGCCGCGACCGGGAAGCCCTTCGCCACCAAGTACGCCCAGTCGGTGTTCGGCGCCGAGCGCAGGACCGTCGAGGAGGCCTTCCCCGGCGACATCGTCGGCCTGGTCAACGCCACCGCCCTGCGCCCCGGCGACACCCTCTACGCGGCCGACCCGGTCGAGTTCCCCTCGATCCCGGCGTTCGCCCCCGAGCACTTCGCGGTGATCCGCGCGAAGGACGCGGGCAAGTACAAGCAGTTCCGCAAGGGGATCGAGCAGCTCGGCAACGAGGCGGTCATCCAGATCCTGCGCTCGGACCTGCGCGGTGACCAGGCGCCGGTGCTGGCCGCGGTCGGGCCGCTGCAGTTCGACGTCGTCACCACGCGGCTGGAGACCGAGTTCAACGCCCCGGTCACCCTCGACCGGCTGCCGTACCAGATCGCGCGCCTGGTCGACGCCGAGGCGGTCGAGAAGCTGGCCGGGCAGTCCGAGTGCGAGGTCCTGCGCCGCGACGCCGACGGCGAGCACCTCGCGCTGTTCACCAACAAGTGGCGGATGGACATCATCCAGCGCAAGTTCCCCGACATGCGGTTCGAGGCCATGCCCGCCGGGTCCTCGATCTCCTGATCCGCTGCCCACCGTCGCCGCGGTCGGCGCCGCGCTGCTGTCGGCGCTGCTGTTCGCGCTCGCCGCCGTCGCCCAGCAGACCTCGGCGGCGGCGGACCCGCACGACCGGGGGCTGCGGATGCTGGCGCGGCTGGTCCGCGACCCGCGCTGGCTGGCCGGGTCGCTGGGTGACACGGCGGCGTTCGCGATGCAGGCCGTCGCGCTCGGGTTCGGGTCGCTGCTGCTGGTGCAGCCACTCATCGTGACCCAGCTGGTGTTCGCCCTGCCGCTGGCCGCGTGGTGGGCCGGGCGGCGGCCGTCGCGCCGGGAGCTCGCCTGGGCCGCGGTGCTGGTGGTGGCGCTGGTGCTGTTCGTGACCGTCGGCGAGCCGACCGCGGGCGTCGACCGGGCCGGGCTCACCACCTGGGCGCCGACGGGGTCGGTGCTGCTCGTGCTGTTCGCCGCCTGCCTGGTCGCGGCCCGGGTGACGACGGGGACGGCCCGGGCGCTGCTGCTGGCCGCGGCCACCGGCATCGCCTACGGCGTCGTCGCCGCGCTCACCCTGGGCGTGGTCGACACGCTGTCCGACGGGATCGTCGCGCTGCTGACGTCGTGGGAGACCTGGGCGCTGGTCGTCGCCGTCGTCGGCGGGACCCTGCTGCAGCAGGCCGCGTTCCAGGCCGGGGCGCTGGGGGCCTCGCTGCCCGCGGTGGTCGTCGGGGAGCCGGTGGTCGCGGCGGTCGTCGGCGTGACCGTGCTCGACGAGCGCCTGGCCACCGGCGGGGACGGCTGGGCGCTCGTCGCCGTGCTGGTGGTCGTGCTCGTGGTCGCGACGGTCGCGCTGGCCCGGGCGGGCGCCGGGGCCGAGGACCGGTCAGGCGTCCTCGAGCCCGGCGAGCAGTCGCCGTAGCAGCGTGTCGAGGACCGCCCGGTCGTCCGCGTCGATCGGGCCGAGGATCCGCTGCTCGTTGACGACGTGGTCGGCGACGGCCCGGTCGACGAGGTCGCGGCCGGCGTCGGTGAGGCTCACCAGGATGCTGCGCCGGTTCTCCGGGTCCAGCCGGCGCTCGACCCACCCGGCGTCGTCCAGTCGGTCGAGACGGTGGGTCATCGCCGCCGGGGACAGCATGAGCGACCGGCTGAGCCGGGTGGGGGTCAGCACGTGCGGTTCGCCTGCGCGGCGCAGCGCCGCCAGCACGTCGAACTCCCCCGTCCGCAGCCCGTGCCCGGCGAACACCTGCTCCACCCGGGGCGCGACGAGCGCGGCGAACCGGCCGAGCCTGCCGATCGTCGCCATCGCCGCGAGCCCGTCCGGGCTCAGGTCGGGTCGCTCGTGGCGCCACTGGTCGACGAGGTCGTCGACGGCATCGCGTCGGGGCACCGCACGATGGTAGATCGCCGTCGAAAAGACTGTCCTCGAACATTTCGACGTCGTACTATTCGATGCATGACACACATCGTTCTGTCCGCGGAGACGACCGTCTCCGCCCCCGCCGACGCCGTCTGGGCCGTCCTCGCCGACTACGCCCGCGACCCGCAGTGGCGACGCGGCGTGCGGTCGATGGTCCCGACCCCGGCCGGCCCGGTGCGGACCGGCACGACCACCCGGGAGGTGCTCCGCGCGGCGGGCCGGACCACCCACAACGACGGCGTCGTCACCGAGGTGGCCCCCGGCCGCCGGTTCACCTGGCGCACCACCGCCGGCGTCGAGGCCGAGGGCGCACGGGACGTCGAGCCCCTGCCCGGCGGCACCTGCCGGGTCCGGCTGGAGCTGCGCGTCCGCCCGCCCGGTCTGCTGCGGCTCGCGCCCGGGCCGCTGCGCCGGCTGCTCGCCCGCGGGCTGCGCGGGGACCTCACCCGGCTGCGCGCGCTCGTCGAGTCCGGCCCCGTCCCGGACGGGTCCGGTCAGGAGGCCAGGACGAAGAACTCCAGCGCGTTGCCGTCGGGGTCCTTGAACGACAGGGCCAGGCCGTAGTCGGCCTCCACGACCCCGTCGTGGGCGATCCCGACGGAGTCGAGGTGGTCGCGCCACTGCTCGATCTCGGCCCGGTCCGCGACGCCGAACCCGACGTGGTCCATGCCCGGCCGGTCCGGGGCGAACGCGTCGCCGGCGTCGACCGAGTCGTGCCGGGTCAGGCCGAGCAGCTGGCCCGACGGCAGCGCGAACACCCGCCGGTGGAACGGGCCGTCGGACAGCGTCATGGCCGGCTCGGAACCGATGAGCTTCGTGTACCAGGGCTCGCTGGCGTCCAGGTCGGTGACCGACAGGGCGAGGTGGTGGATGGCGGGGAAGGTGGGCACGGCGACTCTCCTGACTGAGGGCGTGTGACACAGACGGGTCCCCGCCGCGACGTGGATCGATCGTGGGCGACCGACCGGACGGACACCGTGCCACCCGCGCGTTCCCCGGGCAACGCTGCGGCCCCGGGGAACCGCTGGCACACCACCGGTTACCCCGTCATCACGTCGTCCATCCCCCGGACACCGGCACGATCTGGCCCGCCATGAAGTCGCTGGCCGCCGACGCCAGCGCGAGCGCGAGCTCGGCCGCCTCGCGTCCCTCGCCGAGCCGCCCGGCGGGGATCTGCGCCTCGAAGGACCCGCGCACCCCGTCGTCGTCGAGCATCTCGTCGGTGTAGTACATGTTGTTGCGTACGTGCGCCGGGCCCAGGCCGTTGACCTGCACGTTGAACGGTGCGGCCTCGGCCCCGACCACCTGGAGGAACGCGTTCTGGGCGCCGCGCGCGGCCGAGTACACGGCGAGGCCGGGGACGGCCCGGACCGGGGTGGCGCTGGTCGCCGCGACGATCTTGCCCGAGCGGCGCCGCGTCATCGCGGGCAGCGCCGCGCGCACGACCCGCAGCAGCGGCCAGACCAGCTCGTCGAGGTAGTCCTGGAACTCGGCGTCGGTGAACTCCCGGGCGTCGCCGAGCATGCTGGTGACCGGCATCCGGCCGGGTGGCCCGGCGAAGTTGGCGACGAGAACGTCGATCTCGCCGGCGTCGGCGACGACCTGTGCCGCCACCTCCGGGCCGGTCGTGTAGTCGGTGGTGTCGGCGACGACGTCCGCGCCCTACGCGCGGAACAGCTCCACCACCGGGGGTCCGATGTAGCGGTCGGCGTGGGTGACGAGCACCCGCCTGCCGTCGAGGCGTCCGGTCATGATCCGATCGTCCCGTTCGTGACGGGGTGCCGCATCTCCTACCGGTCGCACCGCCGGCGGACCGGGCCGTCGTCGCCGGCGGTCGCCGCCGTTGCAGGTCGTCGACCACCAGCACCGGGACGTCGCGGACCTCCGGCCGCCGGACCGCCTCGGTCCCCGGGTCGTCGTAGGCGACGGAGCCGATCGGGTGTCCGGGGCGATGGCGGACCGACGTGCCTCACGGGGTCACCGTCGCAGGTCAGGGCGAGTGACAGGGCCCGGGAGCGCAGGCCGGTGTGGTGTCGGTGCCGTCCAGTGGGGCGGACCCCGGCCCGGTGACGGCGAGGATCACGAACACGGCCAGCCAGATCAGTCCGCCGGCCAGCCCGGCCACCGACAGTCCCGCGGCGGAGATCGCGGTGCGCGACCGGCCCGGGCAGGCGCGGACCGCGCCCAGCGTGCCGAGCACCAGACCGCCGATGGTCAGGACCACCCCGGCGGAGGCGAGGGCGAGACCGGCGACGGCCGGCGGCGACACCGCGGACAGCGCGATCGCGACGGCCACGAACACCGAGCCCAGCGCTCCCAGCACGAGCGCGGACGACCCGAGGCCACCCCGCGGGGTGGTCGGGTGTCGGGTGTCGGACCGGTCTCGGAGCACGGCACCAGAATCCGGGTCGGACGGCCCCACCGCTGTCAGTGACACGACAGTTCCTCAGTTCTGAGTACGCGGCGGCGGCGCCGGAACCGGCCTACGGTGATCGCATGACCTCCACCGCCGAGAAGGCCACGAAGCTGCAGGAGCTGCACGCCGCGTCCGAGCTGCTGCTCGTCGTCAACGTCTGGGACGCGATCACCGCGAAGGTCGTCGCCGAGACGCCGGGCACCAAGGCCCTGGCCACCGCCAGCCACGGCATCGCCGCCTCCCGCGGTCACGAGGACGGCGAGAACATCCCGCGCGACCTCATGATCGCCGAGGTCGGGCTGATCGCGAAGGTCGCGGGCGACCTGCCGGTCACCGCTGACCTGGAGGCCGGCTACGGCGACCCGGGCGGCACCGTCGCCCGCGCGATCGACGTCGGCATCGTCGGGGCGAACCTGGAGGACCAGGTCAAGCCGCTCGCCGACGCCGTGAAGGCGGTCGAGGCGGCCGTCGCCGCGGCGGAGTCGGCGGGCGTGGACTTCGTGCTGAACGCCCGCACCGACGCGTTCCTCAAGGCGGGCGACAAGGACCCCGAGACCGTGCTGGCCGACGCGATCGAGCGCGGGAAGGCCTATCTCGACGCCGGCGCGTCGAACTTCTTCGTGCCCGGCAAGCTCGACGAGACCCAGGTCGGACGCCTGGTCGAGGCACTCGGCGAGCGCAGGGTCAACCTGATCGGCATCCCCGGATCGATCCCGCTGAAGACCGCGCAGGAGCTGGGCGTCGCCCGCGTGTCCTACGGGCCGTGGAGCCAGAACGTGGCACTGACCGCGCTGGCGGGCCTCGCCGAGGACGTCTACGCCGGCGGCGGTCTGCCCGAGGGCACCCGCAAGCTGAACTGACCCCCCGACCCGCCCAGGGGTTGCCGCACTCATGGAGCTTCGGTTCGGTGCCACAGGACTTGAGCTCCATGAGTGCGGCATCCCGGCTGCGCAGGATGTGCGCCCCGTGCGCTGGGACAGCGCGCCGATGGTGCTCGTCGGGTTGACCGCGGCGCCCGTGGTGAGGGTGCTGCCGTCGCAGACGAACAGGTTCGGCACGTCCCAGGTCTGGCACCACTCGTCGAGCACCGAGTCGCCGGGGTGGTTGCCCATCCGGCAGGTGCCCATGAGGTGCCAGGCCGGCGGCGGGTGGAGCACGCCGGTGTCGTTGGTCTCCACCGCCCCGACCGCGCGGGTGGCCTCGAAGATCTTGCCGATGCCGTACTCCGCGAGCGCGACGTCGTTCGGGTGCAGCTCGTAGTTCAGGTGCGGCGCGGGTCTCTCCCCGCCGCACGCTGGTCCGCCCCGCGCCGCGGCGATCCGCCCGCCGCGCGGTGATCCCCCCGCCGCGCGGTGATCCCCCCGCCGCGCGGTGATCCCCCCGCCGCGCGGTGATCCGTCCGACGCGCGCGTCCGGACACGCGCGCGGAGCGGATCAGCGCGCGACGAGTGGATCAGCGCTGAGTCGGTGCGTCCGGCGGGGGCGGGGCGTGCGGGGTCAGCGCTCGTCGGCGGGCGGGACCTCGTCGGGGTCGGCGAAGGCCTTCCCCAGCTCGCGGGACAGGGCGAGCGCGCGGTGCGCCCAGGCCGGGGTCGCCCCGGCGAGCCCGCAGGCGGGCGTCGGGACGGCGAGCCGGGCCAGCCGCGGCCGGGCGAAGCCCAGCCGGTCGGCGAGGTCGTAGCCGATGCGGGCGAGGTCGCCGATCGCCGGTTCGCGGGCCGGCGCGGTGCCGGGCAGCAACCCGAGGAACAGCGGGACACCGCTGTCCCAGGTCTCGCCGATCGCGTCGAGGGCGCGCGGTTCGGCGGTGGCCCCGGCGAACGCCGGCCGGGTCGCGTCGATCCCGACGGCGGCCGCGCCGGTCCCGGCGAGCAGCCGGATCGGCGGACGGTCCGCGCAGCAGTGCACGACGACCGGGGCGTCGACGCCGGCGATCAGGTCCCGGAGCAGGTCCTGGGCGTCCGGCGCGGCGATCGAGCGGACGGTGCCGTAGCCGGACGCGGTCGGCAGCGACCCGGCGAGCACGGCCGGCAGGCCGGGCTCGTCGAGCTGGACGACGACCGTCGCCCCGGTCCGCTGCGCCACCTCGGCGACGTGGGCGCGCAGCCCCTCGGTCAGGCTGGCGGCGAACTCGCGGACGGCGCCGCGGTCGGTGAGCACCCGGTGCCCGGCGGCGAGCTCGACCGAGGCGGCGAGCGTCCACGGGCCGGTGACCTGGACCTTCACCCAGGACGGGCGGATGCGGTCGCAGGCGTCGTCGAAGGCGTCCAGGTCGCCGGACATCAGGTCGCGGGCCCGGCGCAGGTCGCGCCCGGGGTGGGCGGTGACCCGCCAGCCGGTCGGCACGACCTCGACGGCCAGGTCCACCAGCAGTCCGGCCGTGCGGCCGACCATGTCCGCGCCGACGCCACGGGCGGGCAGCTCGGGCAGCGCCGGGAACTCCGGGTTCTCACCGGTGACCAGCGCACACGCCTCGCGGACGTCGGTGCCGGGCAGCGAGCCGACCCCGGTGCCGACACCCGCGGGCCACAGGGCGCGGGGCGCGGCGGGCTCGGCGGGGGCGTCGTCGACGACCTCGATGCGCGGCGGGGGCGGGAGGGTCTCACCGGGACGCACGTCGCCGAGTCCGGCGGCGGCGAGCGCGGCGGCCAGCGGGTCGGTGGGGTCCGGGACGGTCACGCCCCCAGTGTCCTCCGCCGCCCCGTCCGGGTCCGCGCGCCCCCGGTCCGGCGCCGGCGGTCATGATCGCAGGGAGTGGAGTAGGGAGGCGGGTGGGCTGCGCCCGGCGCTGTACTCCTGGCGATCACCGCAGGGCGACCACCGGGTGGCGGGGTGCGGCGGCGAGCTCGGCGTCGGCTCCTGGCGATCACCCCAGGGCGAACACCGGGTGGCGGGGTGCGGCGGCGGCGAGCTCGGCGTCGGAGGAGGCGGGACCGACGTCGTCGAACAGCATCCCGGCGGCCCGGCCGAGTCCGCGCAGGTAGGCGCGCAGTACGGGGACGGCCGCCGCGGCGTCGAGCTCGGTGGCGGACACCGGCTCCGCTCCCCCACGACCGCGCAGCTCGGCGCTCCCGCCGGCCGCGCGCAGGTTGCGGACCCAGTCGGTCTCACCGCGCGGCGAGATGAGGTGGCGGGTCCCGTCGAGCAGGACCGGGGTCAGCGGGACGGTGCGGACCGTGCCGCTGCGCCGACCGCGGACGGCGAGCACGGCCGTGTCACCCGGAGTGATGCCGCGCTGCGCCAGGGCCCCGACCAGCGGGTTCAGGACGCGGCGCACCAGCAGGCCGGGTGCTCGGTAGTCACGGTCGCTCATGGCGACAGCCTCTCACCGATCGTCGCGTCCGTCGCTCCGGTGATCCCTCTCCCCGGAGCCCACGGCGCCCGAGAGGGCGCTCCCGGCTCCGCGGAGAAGGATCATGCGGCCAGGACGAAGATCGGGTGGCGGTGGGCGACGGCGGCGAGCTCGGCGTCGGACGAGGAGGCGTCGACCCCGTCGAAGAACGCCCCGACCTCCCAGGCCCAGCGACGCAGGTACTCCCGCAGCACCGGGACGACGACGGCCGGCTCGGTCAGCTCGGTCGCGGCCACCCGCTCGGTGCGACGGCCGACCGTCAGCTCCGCCTCCCCCGCGACGCGCAGGTTGCGCACCCACTGGGTCTCGCCACGGGCGGCGACGAGGTAGCGGGCGCCGTCGTGGCGCAGCGGATTGACCGGCGTGGTGCGGACCTCGCCGGAGCGGCGGCCGCGGACGCCGAGCACCGCGGAGCCGGCGAGCGGGATGCCGAGCCGGGTCAGCCCGGCGACCAGGGGGTTCATCACCCGGCGGGTGATGCGGCCGGGGGCGAGGTAGTGAGGCTGAGAGCGCTGGTTCGTCATGAGAGCAGTGTTCACCAGTCGTCGCACAAAAGCAAGAGCAGTGCTCTCGTCAAGGTCGGTGCGGCGGAGCCGCACGGGCGAAGCGGCACCAGAGCGACCGAGCCAGGCGGAGGCGGGTCGGGAAGGCGCGGTCCGGCCGACGTGACCGGGCGTGCCCGGGTCGGTCAGGTGCCGCCGGGCGGCCTCGGTCAGGCCGTCCCGGTGATCGTCGCCGACCCCAGGACGACGTCGCCGTCGCCGTCGGGGCGGTAGAAGGCGACGGCCTGCCCCGGGGCGACACCGCGCAGCGGCTCGGCCAGCTCCACCTGCACGGCGGAGTCGAGCGGGGTGACGGTGGCGGGTGCGGTGCCGCCGTGCGCGCGGACCTGCACGACGCAGCCGAACGGTGCGTCCGGCGCCGCGCCCGAGGTCCACACGGGGGTGCGCGCGGTGATCGCGGTGACGTCGAGCGCGGCCTCCGGGCCGACCCGCACGGTGCCGCTGACCGGCTCGATGCCGAGCACGTAGCGGGGGCGGCCGTCGGCGGCCGGGCGGTCGATCCCGAGGCCCTTGCGCTGCCCGACGGTGAAGCCGTGCACGCCGTCGTGGGTGCCGAGGGTCTCGCCGGAGGCGGCGTCGACCAGGGCGCCGGGGGTGGCGCCCAGGCGGTCGGCCAGGAAGCCGCGGGTGTCGCCGGTGGGGATGAAGCAGATGTCGTGGCTGTCGGGCTTGCCGGCGACGCGCAGCCCGAGCCGGGCGGCCTCGGCCCGGATCTCCGGCTTCGGGGTGTCGCCGACCGGGAACATCGCGTGCCGCAACTGGTCGGCGCGCAGCACGGCCAGCACGTAGGACTGGTCCTTGCCCGCGTCGGCCGAGCGGCGCAGCACCGGCCCGGCCGGGTCGAGCCGGGCGTAGTGGCCGGTGCAGACGGCGTCGAAGCCGAGGGCGAGCGCCCGGTCCAGCACGGCCGCGAACTTGATCTTCTCGTTGCAGCGCAGGCAGGGGTTCGGGGTCTCCCCGGCGGCGTAGGCGGCGACGAAGTCGTCCACGACGTCGCGGGTGAACTCCTCGGACAGGTCCCAGACGTAGTACGGGATGCCGAGGACGTCCGCGGCGCGGGCGGCGTCGCCCGCGTCCTCCTTGGAGCAGCAGCCGCGCGACCCGGACCGCATCGCGTCGCGGGTGCGCGACAGCGCGAGGTGCACGCCGACGACGTCGTGCCCGGCGGCGACCGCCCGCGCGGCGGCCACCGCGGAGTCGACGCCGCCACTCATCGCAGCGAGGACCCGCACGGCTCAGCCCGTGACCGACGCGGGGGTGCGACGGCCGGCGTTGCGGGCGCGCTCCACGACCGACCCGATGGCCCCGGCGACCGCGGCCACGTCGGCGGAGGTGCTGGTGTGGCCCAGGGAGAAGCGCAGCGACCCGCGGGCGGTGCACTCGTCGGCGCCCATCGCCAGCAGCACGTGACTGGGCTGGGCGACGCCCGCGGTGCAGGCCGAGCCGGTGGAACAGTCGATGCCGTTGGCGTCGAGCAGCATGAGCAGGCTGTCGCCCTCGCAGCCGGGGAACGACAGGTGCGCGTTGCCGGGCAGCCTGCCGGGACCGCCGTCGACCCGGGAGTCGGCGGTGTCACCGTTCAGGACCGCGTCGGGCACCTCGGTGCGCACGGCGCGGACCAGCTCGTCCCGCAGCCCGGCCAGGTGCATGCGGCGGCGCGGCGCGGCGGCGACGGACTCGACGACGGCCGTCGCCAGCCCGGCCAGCGACGGCACGTCCAGGGTGCCGGAGCGGACGTCGCGCTCCTGGCCGCCGCCGTGCAGCAGCGGGGTGCAGGTCACCTCGCGGCCGAGCAGCAGCGCACCCGCGCCGTACGGGCCGCCGAGCTTGTGCCCGGTCAGGGTGAGGGCGTCGGCGCCGCTCGCGGCGAAGTCGACGTCGAGGATGCCGACGGCCTGCACGGCGTCGGTGTGGAACGGCACCCCGAACTCGTGGGCGACGGCGGCGAGCTCGCGCACCGGGTTGACGGTACCGACCTCGTTGTTGGCCCACATGACCGAGACCAGGGCGTTCCCGTCCGGGTCCTCGGCGAGCGCGGCGCGCAGCGTCTCCGGGTGGACGCGACCGGTCGCGTCGACCTCGAGCAGCCGCAGCCGGGCACCCTCGTGGGTGGCCAGCCACTCCGCCGCGTCGACGACCGCGTGGTGCTCGACGGCCGAGACCAGCACCCGGGTGCGGCGCGGGTCCACGGCCCGGCGGGCCCAGAACAGGCCCTTGACCGCGAGGTTGTCGCTCTCGGTGCCGCCGGTGGTGAACACGACCTCGGACGGGCGCGCGCCGACCGCCTCGGCGATCCGCTCGCGCCCCTCCTCGACCGCGCGCCGGGCGCGGCGGCCCGACGAGTGCAGCGACGACGCGTTGCCGGTGCGGCCGAGCGCGTCGCTCATGGCGGCGACGGCAACGGGCAGCATCGGTGTGGTCGCCGCGTGGTCCAGGTACGTCATCGGCCTCCAGGGTAGACCCCGTCCTGACGGCGGTGCGTGCCGAACCCGTCGTGGACGACCGTCCGTCTCACACGGCCGTGGCGGTCGGGGCCGGGCGCGGGTGACGGACCCGGTCCCGGGCACGGGCGGCCAGCGCGCGCCGGTCGGTGTGCGGGCCCGGCTCGACGAGCCCGCCGACGGTGACCTCGCAGACCAGGCCGGGCAGCCGCAGCACCCGGCCGACGGTGTCGCCGAGGGTCTGCTCGCCGACGAACGCGGCGGCCGTCGTCGGCCGCCCGTCCGGGGTGGTGACCGCGACGGTGACCGGCCGGACCGGGGCGCCCGCGTCGATCGCGGCCTGGAACGGCGCGCGCCGGTAGTCCCCCGAGATCGCGCCGCACCACGTCGTCGCCTCGGGGAAGACACCGACCAGTGCACCGTCCCGCAGCGCGTCGGCGCAGGTCGCGACGGTGTCGGGCAACCGGGACAGGCCCTCGCGGTCTACGAACTGGGTGCCGGTGCGGGCGGCGAGCGCGCCGATCAGGGGCCAGTCCCGGACCTCCCGCTTGGCGAGCATGGTGACCGGCCCGATCGCACCGAGCGCCGGGATGTCGATCCACGACGTGTGGTCGGCGACGACCAGCGCGCCCCGCCCGTCCGCGGGCGCGAGCGGCCCGCCGCGCACGACGAGCCGGACCCCGGCGGCGCGGAGCACCGCGCGGTGCAACGCCCGCAGGACCGGATCCAGCACACGGGCGCCGAGCAGCGCGGCGACCGGGACGACGGTCACGGCCACCGCCAGCACCGACAGCAGTGCCGCGGTACGGCGGGCCAGGCGCAGCGTGCCGGTCGTCGCGCGTGGGGGCAGGCACTCCTGCGGGGTGCACGGCGACCAGGCCGCCCACGGCCCGCCCGGCCGCTGCGCGGCGGGCGGGGCCGGCGGGTGCGTGGGGTGGTCGACGAGCGGGTGCACCGGGGTCCGCAGGGCGGCGCGGGCCGGGTGGTGCACGGCACCACGGGAGTCCCCCGGGACAGTCGGGACTACCGGGGCCGGCGGGACGACCGGGGCAGCCGGGGCCGCCTGCGGGGCGGACGACAGCACCGCGGCCCCGGCAGAGGGGACGGAGACGGCGGAGGCACGGCCGCGCGACCGGAACCGGCGGCGCGGGCGAAGGGGCGCGCCGGCGTCGTCCTCCGGCCCGGCGGCGAGGGTCATGCGCCCGTCACCCCGGCGGCGTCCTCGCCCAGGAAGAAGCGCAGGTAGCGCTGGTCGATGTGGTCCATCCCCAGCAGCACCGGGAAGTCCGCGACGCCGAAGTCCGGGTCGTGCGCGGGCGGCCCGCACACCCAGGTGTTCAGGCGCAGGTAGCCGCGCAGCAGCGGCGGGATGCCGCCGCCCCGGCCCGCGGGCGCGCCGGTCGGGTCCCAGGGCCGGAGCGGGACGGTGCGGTACTCCTCGGGCGCGAGGTGCTTCGCGCGGACCCGGTCCCAGACCGCGGCGGCCCGGGTGCCGCCGTCGGCGAGGGAGACGCTGGCGCAGCCGATCAGCCAGCGGTGCCCGGTGAGCAGCATGTAGCGGGCGAGCCCGGCCCACACCAGCCCGACGACGGCGCCGCCGCGGTGGTCGGGGTGCACACAGGAGCGCCCGGTCTCGACCATGCCGGGGCGCAGCGGGTCCAGGCGGGACAGGTCGAACTCGCCGTCGGCGTAGAGGCCGCCCGCGGCGCGCGCCCGCTGCGGCGGGAGCATCCGGTAGGTGCCGACGATCTCGCCGGTGGCGTCCTCGCGGACCACGAGGTGGTCGCAGTGGGCGTCGAAGCGGTCGACGTCGCGGCCGGGGACGGGGCTGTCGAGCCGGGCGCCGAGCTCACCCGCGAACACCCGGTGCCGCAGCGCCTGCGCCGCGGCGACGTCGCCGTCGTCGGTCGTGAGGAGCAGGGAGTACCGCCGGGCGGCGGTCTCCGGGGTCGAGACGATCACCTGGTTCACACCCGGCTTGGTACCGGCCGGGTGCGACACCCGGACGGTTCCGCGACGACACGTCGGTGGCATCGGGGTGAACGGACCCGGACAGGTGTCGTCGCAGGCAGGAGCGGGTGAACGGGCCCCGCACACACGTCGACGCCCGGGTGCACGCGGCACCCGGGCGTCGACGCGGTGGAGGACCGGGAGGGGTCAGCCCTTGCGCTTGGCCACTTCCTCCTGCAGCTGCGGCGCGACCGTGAACAGGTCACCCACGATGCCGAAGTCGGCGATCTCGAAGATCGGCGCCTCCTCGTCCTTGTTCACCGCGACGATCGTCTTCGACGT
>NZ_JBEDNP010000101.1:0-1055 GCF_040105315.1 Pseudonocardia tropica | reverse complement strand
CTCCATCGCCAAGGACCTGCTCGCGCTGTGCTCGACCCGGATCCTGCTCGGCCAGTCCACCCGGGTCGGTGACGAGCTCGCCGACGAGCTCGGACTGTCCGAGCGTGAACAGGCCGTGCTCACCGGCTGGGCGATGGAAGGCCAGGGCCGTGCGCTGTGGAAGCTGGAGAACCGCCCCGGCATGAAGATCCAGACGGTCCTCTCCCCCACCGAGCGGGCCATCTTCGACACCAATGCCGGGCTGCGCTCCCGAGACGACCAGCCCCACGCGACACCGCAGCATCCCGCGCTCCAGGAACCCGCACCGCCGACCGGGCGCCCAGGCCGCCCACGGCTGGTGCCGGTCAGCGCCTCCACTCCCGACCCCGGCCCCGACGCCGCCGCGCCCGCCGCCGTCGAGCACCTGGCCGCGGCCGTCAGGATCTCGACCAACGGCACCGGCCACACCGGCCGCAGCTCCGGCGGCGCACCGCCGCGACGGTGACCTGACGGTGGACCAGAAGAAGAGCACCATCGCCCTGGCGGTCGGCGCGGTCATCCTCGTCTTCGCCGGCGCCGTGCTGACGATGGGCGTGGCCATGCTGACCATCGTCGCCGGGGGCGCGCTCCCCGGCGGGGGCTGCGGCGGCGACGGCGGCCTCGGCGGCGGATCGCAGACGATCGGCGGCACCGACTGGAACGCCGAGCAGACCGACAACGCCGCCACGATCGTCAACATCGTCGCCCAGCGCGGCCTCCCGCGCCGGGCCGCGGTCATCGCGATCTCCACCGTGATCGTCGAATCGAGACTGGTCAACGTCGGCCACGGCGACCGCGACTCCCTGGGCCTCTACCAGCAGCGGCCCTCGCAGGGCTGGGGCTCACCGGAGCAGGTCCTCAACCCCGACTACGCGACCCGGATCTTCCTGGACCGCCTCATCGCCCTGCCCGGCTGGGCGACCATGCCGCCGGGCACCGCGGCGCAGGCGGTGCAGCGCTCGGCGTTCCCCGACCGCTACGCCCCCCAGGAAGCACCGGCCGCAGCCCTGGTCGACCGGTTCTGGGTCGGCCCGGAC
>NZ_JBEDNP010000100.1:0-1072 GCF_040105315.1 Pseudonocardia tropica | reverse complement strand
AACCCGTGGGTCGGCCACACCTGCGCCCCGTCGGGCAACACGTCGGCCATCGACGCGGCCGAAGCATGCTGGGCCCGAGCCAGCGCCTCCGCGTGCTCGTCACCCAGCAGGTCGGTACGCCCGGTGGTGCCGTAGAGCAGCGACCCGCCGGTGAACACCCCCTGCGGCCCGTCCGGGCCCTCCAGCACGTAGGACAGGTGATGGAAGGTGTGCCCCGGGGTGGCCAGCACCCGCAGCCGCAGCCGCGGCGAGGCCTCCAGCACGTCACCGTCGACCACGCCGGTGCGGGCGAACGCCAGATCGTCGCGCGCCGACATCACATAGGCCGCGCCGGTGAGGCGGGCGAGCTCCAGCCCGCCGGAGACGTAGTCGTTGTGCACGTGGGTCTCCACGACGTGCGAGATCCGCACCCCGAGCCGCCCGGCCAGGGCCAGGACCCGGTCCACGTCTCGCTGCGGGTCGACCACCACCGCCACCTCCCCGTCGGTGGCCAGGTAGCTGCGGTCACCCAGCGAGGACGTTTCGATCACGTTGACGTCGATCACGACAGATCTCCTTCGTTTCGTCGGTTCGATCGGACTGGCGGGGCGCTCATCGGGCCCCGGTGTCCACCGGGCGCCCGGAGCTGATCCAGCCGGCGGTCCCGCCGGCCACCGACACCGGCTGCGCGCCGGCAGCGGCCAGCGCCTGCGCCGCCTGGGCGCTGCGACCCCCGGACTGACAGATCACGTACAACTCCTGCCCGGCATAGCGGCCCGGATCGGTGATCACCCGCTCCAGCGGCATGTTCACCGCCCCAGGTACGTGGCCCGACACGAACTCCTCATGGGAGCGCACATCCACCACGGCCATGTCCTCACGACGTCCCGCCGCGAACTGCTCCACGTCCATCTCGCGCATCGACACGATGCAACACCTCCTGGTCACGGATACCCGGTGGGGTATCCAGGAAGCACACTTCTGCCTTGGCTGCTACCCACGGCTACGCCACGGGAGGTCGGGGCTCGCGGATCAGGCCAGCGACAGGAACAGCTTCTCCAGCTCGTCCTCGGTCATCGGCGGCTGCTCACCC